>JANYFU010000076.1 GCA_025359665.1 Caulobacteraceae bacterium | reverse complement strand
TCCAAGGCCGCGCACGCCATCAATCCGAACAAGGGCGCCTGATCCGGCCGGCCCGTTCGGCCGAAAGGATCACCCATGTCTCTCACCGTCCTCGGCGTCGTGCGCCGCACGCTGCGCCTGTTCGGAAGCCTGGCGGCCGGGGCGACGCCCGACGCCGACGACGCGGCCACCGCCCTGATCGCCTTCAACGCCATGAAGCGGGCGTGGATGGGCACGCTGATCGGGCCGCGGCTGTCGCCGGCGCCGCTGAGCGGAACCGCCGGCCAGGCCGAGAATGGCGGGGAATACATGATCCCGACCGGCGCGGCGTTCACCCTGACGGCGCCGGGCAATCCCAGGGCCGGGGCGCGGTTCGGGGCGGTTGACGCCAACCTGAGCTTCAACAGCTTCAACCTGACCATCGCCCGCAACGGGCGGCTGCTCAACGGGGCGGCGTCAAACTATGTGGTCGGGGCGGCCGGCGCCGATACGCGGTGGTGGTTTCGCGGCGACACCGGCGGCTGGGTGCTGGAGGCCGACAGCCCGTCGCTGTCATCGGCCATCGAGTTCCCGGATTCGGTGATCGCCTACATGCCCTACATGCTGGCCGTGGTGATGGCGGCGGAGTTCTCGGCCGAGCTGACGCCGGAGGTTTCGGCGGGCAATCTGGAAGGCCGGGCGGTGCTGGCGCGGATGTACGGCCGTCGTGGGCGGGGGCAACCCGAGGGCCCGATCGGGCTCTATCAGCCCGCGCAACCGACGCAGGGGGGCTGACGATGGCCGGACTGCGCGTGCCGTTCCTTACCGACAGCTTCGACCGCTCGAACGGATTGCCGGCGGCGCGGCTGATCAACCAGATCGTGGAATCGACGCCGCTGCGGGAAGAGGCGGCCTATCGCGCGGCCGAGGGGTTGCGCGAGGTTCACTACAGCCGACCGGGCCTGGTCAGCGCCCATGCCTGGGGCACGGGGCCGGTGCGGGGCGTGACGGCGGCGCCGCCGATTTTTGGCGGATCGATGATCATGGTCAGCGGGACCAACGCCTATGACGCCGCCACCGGGGCCAATCTGGGCGCGATTCCGGGGACCGACCTGGTGCGCTTCGCCCAGAGCCGCTCGCAACTGGTGATGGCGGCAGGCGGCGTGGCGTATCTGTTCAACGGGTCAACCTTTGCGCCGATCGTCAGCGCGGTCCTGCCGCCGGTGTCGGACGTGGCCTATCTGACCGGGCGTTTCGTCTATGTGTGCGCCGGGTCGGACACGTTCTTTTATTCGGAGATCAACGACGCGGCCAATGTCGGCGGCCTGAACTTCGCCACCGCCGAGAGCCTGCCCGACGCCACCGTGGCGGTCGGGGTGCTGGACGAGGCGCTGGTGTTGTTCGGCGCCGCGTCGGTCGAATTCTGGCAGACGACATCGGACGCGGCTTCGCCGTTCCAGCCGGTGGTCGGGCGGGGTTTCCAGCGCGGGTGCGTGGCGCGGGGGTCGGTGGCCTTCGTCGACAACTCGCTGTTCTGGGTGGCCGACAACCGGGTGGTGTATCGCGCCGGGCCGAACGCGCCGGCGCGGATCTCCAGCTCCTCCATCGAGGACAAACTGCGGCAATGCGTCAACGTGGCGGGCATCACCGCCTGGGCGGCGACGTTCGAGGGGCATGAGATCTATCTGCTGAACATTCCGGGCATCGGATCGTGGGCGTATGACGCCTCGCGCATCGGTATCCGCGAGGCCGACCGCGGCGAGTGGGCCGAATGGCAAAGCTGGAACCGCGCCAACTTCCGCGGCCAGGTGGCCACGGTGCTGGGCGACGTCACGTATGTCGGCGACGACGCGACCGGGACGCTGTGGGCGATGACCGTGGGAGCCTTTGCCGACGGAGCCGACCCGCTGACGCGGGTGGCGAGCGCGTTCGTCAGGGTCGAGGACGGAACGCCGCGCTGCAACAACCTGGTCGCGCACGGCGTGGTCGGGGTGGGTAACGCGGTCGATCCGGGGGGAAATCCGGTCGTGGAGATGCGCTACAGCGACGACCAGGGCAGGAATTTCTCCGACTGGCTCAAGGCCGGCATGGGCGCGCGGGGCGCCAGCCAGACGCGGGTGTTCTGGCAGAGACTGGGCCAGATGCGCGCGCCCGGAAGGCTGGTCGAGGTGCGGTGTTCCGATCCGGTCAATGTGGTGTGGAGCCACCTGGAACTGAACGCCACGCGGCCGGCGCAGTAATGGCCGCGACCTTCGTTCCCGCGCCGCCGGTCAATGTGCCGGTGGTGGACGCCAACGGCGTGATCACCCGGCCCTGGCAGGCCCATCTGGCCGCGCGCCATCAGCAGGCCGGAGGGTCGGTCGACAAGATCGACGCGGCCCACGCGGCGGCCCTGGCGGCGGCGCCAAAGGCGACGCAGGTGGTGGCGGCGGGCGGGCTGCACGCGGGCGGCGACCTGACCGGCAACGTCGCGGTTTCGCTGTATCGGGCCATGACGGTGGTTTCGGCGCTGCCGGCGAGTGGCAACAGCGAAGGCGACTGGGCCTACGCGCGCGATGGCCGCAAGCCCGGCGAAGGCGCCGGAGCCGGGACCGGCGCGCCGGTGTTCTGGTCCGCCGGACACTGGGTGGCCGTGACCAGCGGCGCGACAATCACAGCTTAGGAGTCTTCAATGACCGGCACTCTCTTGGCCATGCCCGTGATCCGGGCGGTGGATAGCGGCGGCGCGCCGATTTCTGGGGCGTTGCTGCAGTTCTATCTGACCGGAACCACGACGCCGGCCAGCGTCTACACGTCGTCGGCCCTGTCGGTGGGCTTAAGCAATCCGGTCGTGGCGGACGCCGGCGGGCTGTTCGCGCCGATCTATCTGGACCCGGCGGTGACCTATCGGGCGCAGCTGCAAACCGGTGGCGGGACGGTGATCCGCGATGTCGATCCGGTCAGCATCAATATCCTCGAGGCCACGACCGCCCAGGTCAACGCGGGGGTGGCGACGGGGGTCTATGTCAGCCCGGCCAAGCTGGCGGCCTGGACCGGTATCGCCGCGGCGCTGGGCTATGTTCCGGCCAACAAGGGTGGCGACACCCTGACCAATTCACTGCTGGCGTTCAGCAGCCTGGCGACCAATTCCAGCGGCTATCTGGGCCTGCCGGTCAACGAACAGGACGCCACGCCCTATACCACGGTGCTGGCCGACGCCGGCAAGCTGGTGCGCTGCAATTCGGCGGCGGCGACGGTCTATACCCTGCCGCCGGTGGCCGGCGTCGCCTATCCGGTGGGGGTGGCGATTTCGTTCCGCAATGTCGGCGTCGGGGTGGTGACGATGACGCCCGGGGCCGGGGTGACGTTCTACAAGGCCGGAACGGTGGCCAGCGTGGCCAGCATCGCCCTGGCGCAAGGCGCGCTGTGCACCGCGATCATGGATGCGTCCAACGTCTGGGTGGTTTCCGGCGTGGGGATCACCTGATGAGCGGGGCCCTGATGGCCCTGGCCGGCGCGGCGGGCGCGGGCGGCGGAACGGGGGTGGTGATCACGCCGACGCCTTCGTGGGTGGCGATCTATGACACCGACACCGGGTCGACCAACACGCCGGCCATCCTGGGGATCACCACCGCGATCTCGATCTCGCTGGCCAAGAGCGGCGGCGGGACGCTGTTCTACAATCTGAACGGCGGCTTCAACCTCTACACCGGGGCGTTCACGGTCCATGCCGGAGACACCCTGGGGTTCATCATCGACAATTCGATGTCGGGAACCAAGACCGGGACCATCACCGTGACCAACCTCAGCAACGGGTCGGCAGCGGTGGCGAGCGTCGCCTACACGGTGTTTTCGTCCGGCCACGTGTGATGATCCGCATCGAGCGGGATCCGGCATTCTGGACGACTGTCGCGGGTCATCCGGCGCTGAGCGGCGCGCTGATGGGGATCAGCCCCCAAGTGGTGGGCGCCATCGCCGAACGGGCCGACGTCTTGCCGGTCGCGGCGCAACACGGCGGGTTCCTGTTCGCCAGGTCGGACCCGCTGGGGTTCGTCGCCGAGCTGCACACCCTGTTCACGCCGGAAGGCTGGGGCCGCGAAGCGCTGGTGGCCGGCATGGAAGCGATCGGACTGATCTGGCTGAGCGGCTTTGTCCTGGTGACGACATTCGAGGTTGAAGCCAATCCGAAGAGCCGGCCGCCCAGGACTTTCGGATTCATCATCGCCGGAGACTGGCGCGAGACGCCGTTCGGAAACCTTCGGCTGTGGACATTATCGCGGGCGGCCTGGGAGGCCAGCCCGGCGGCGCAAAGGAGAAACGCAAAATGCCTATAGCTCTGATCGGGGCCGCCATCGGCGCGGCCGGCATGGTGGGGAGTTCGCTGATCTCGTCATCGGCCAACAGCCACGTCGCGAACGTGGCGGCGGCCAATAACGCGGCCAACAACAAACTGTCGCAAGACCAGTACAACGCCACCAAAGGGCTGATCCAGCCGTATGTGGACAAGGGAAATACGGCTGCCGACGCCCTGCAGGGCTTTCTGGGCCTGGGCGGCGATCCGGCCAAGACCCAGGCGGCGTTCGACAGCTATCTGGGTTCGACCGGCTATCAGTTCACCCGCCAGCAGGGGATCGACGCGGCGACCCAGAGCGCGGCGGGGGCTGGCCTGCTCAACAGCGGCGGGGCGCTGAAGGCGCTGCAGGACCGGGGGACCGGCCTCGCCCAGCAATATGGCCAGAGTTACGTCGACAACCTCGGCGGCGTCGCCAATCGGGGAACCAGCGCGATCAACGCCCTGACCGGCGCGGGGGCCGCCAATGTGGCGGGGCAGACGGCGAACAACAACACCGGAACCGCGGCCCGGACCAGCGCCATCACGGCCAACGGCGCCATCGCCGGCGGCCTGATCAACGGCCTGGCCAGCACGGCCGGCAAGCTGATCGGGGCCAGTTCGTTTGGGGCCAGTTCGTTTGGGGGCGGCAACGCCCTGACCGGCGCGTCCACCCCTTTCAATCAACCCGGCTACGCGCCGTTCGGAGGCTGACCATGAGCGATAGCCACTATGTCGGCCCGTGGCCGGACATCACCCAGCCGCCCTACGAGACCACGGCCGGCGCACAGCCGATGACAGGGCATCCGTCGCTCGAAGCCAGGGTGCGGACCCAGATCGCCGGCATGGACGCACCGCAACACGCGGCGGCGAGCCAGGCTCAAGACCAGGTGGCGGCGATCCTGCATGGCCTGGCGCTGAAGTCGCCAGATCCTGGTGTTCGCCTGTCGATGGCGCGGCACATCGCCGGACTGCACCCGGAGCTGGGCATCGCGCCCCAAGCCATCACCCTGGCCGATGTCACCGACCAGGGACTGGCCGAACATCTGGCGGCGGTGATGGCCCTGAAAGATCACCTGGGGCGCGGCGCGCCCGGACAGCCCGACCCATCAACACTCGGAGGAACACCCATGAGCAACCCATCCGCCCAATCCGGCGTCCGCTACCTGGGGGTAGCCCGCTGATGCCCCGCTTCGCCATCGCCATCAACGGACAAAACCACGTCTTCGAAGGCCCCAACGCCGACGCCGCGACCCGCTTCGCCCAGCAATGGGCGCGGGACAATCCCCAGGCGGTCAACGCCGGCCGACCCGGCGACAGCGCGCTGGGCGGATATGTGGACACGTTCAATCGCGCGGTCCCGGGCCTGTCGGAAATGGGCGCGGGCATCGCCGCCGGGGGCGGGGTGCTGGACGACCTGATGGCCGGACGCCCAGCGGACTTCGGCGCCCGCTGGAGCCAGGCGCGGGCGCACCAGCAGAGCCAGATCGATCAGCTGCGGAGCCATCACCCGATCGCCGCCAATATGACGACGGGCCTTGGCCTGGCCGCGCCCCTTGCCGCGGCTCTGGCGACGGGCGGGACGGCGGCCGCCCCGGTCGTGGCGGAAAATGCGCCCCTGGGCCTGCGCGCCACGGCAGCCCGCCTGGCGGCGAATACCGGGCGAAACGCCTTTACCGGCGCGGCCGTCGGCGGCGTCTACGGGGCGTCACAACCCGGAACCGTGAGCCAGCGTTTCTCGGCCGCGAACCAGAATATGCTGCCGGGGGCCGTGGCCGGCGTCGCGGCGCCAGCGCTGGTCGGAGCGACCCGCGCGGGTCTGGCCGGCGTGCGCGCCCTGACAAGCGACCCCAACGCGATACCCAGCGCGCTCGCTCTCGCCGGCGGCGCGCTCCAACGCCTGCCGACTTCGGAAGACGCCCTATACAACGCCTCCGTGAACGGCATCGACGGGGTGAACCGGGCGGCGGCCACCCGTCAGATACCCTGGAGCGCCAATGAGCGTCTCCTGGACATGCCGAGATCGATCGTGGCGGCGCCAGACGACGAATTCGCCGCGTCGGATAGACTGCAGAACAAGCGAATATTCCAAATGCACCCGGATCTGATCGAACACTTTCAATCGCATGCCCGAGATTACGTGGTGTCTCCGATTACCGACGACCCGGATTTCAAGGGCTATACAGGGTTTCAGGTAGCCGGGATCCGATCACGCCTCTCCGACCTGGCGGACCACTACCGGCCTCAGGGTCAACGCGGGACGCGACTGGCGAACGAGATCGACCAAATGAACGCGGACTTCACGGCCATGGCCGGACGTACGCAACCCGCGTTCGCCAGAGCCCTGACGCAGATAGACGGAGACCTGAACACGAGCAACCCGAACCGCATCGGCACCCAATACCCCTTCGCGCGCTCCGACGTGGAAAGCATGCTTGGCCATCTGCCCCTGGGCGACACGTTTGATCTTGATGGTGAGGAGGCGGCGGCGGAGCCCGAGGTCGAAGACCGTGAACCCAATTTCATGCCGCCGTACTTCAAGGCCGCCGCCGCCAACGATAATTTTCCGAAGGAGGATGAACCACGGGAAAATCCCCTGAACATACTAAACAGCACGAACGAAAATAATTCCGCCAAACCCTCCAGCTTTTTCAAATTGTCCGAATACCGTTCTCCAGAAGACCAGCACTCGAAGCTGCTGAGGTTGGGTCGGGAATATGCAGCCGCCAACCGCAACATTTCCACTCCGAATGACAACATTCAGCTGCCGCTGGAAGAACATGAAGACGAACCCAATGTCACTGACGATCCGGTCGGCGACGCGGAAGCAAAAAGGCTTGCCGACGCCCAGGCGGCCGAGGCGCGAAGCCTTTTGCCCGTCCGCAACGCCGATGTCCTCGACTTTGCCGACAGGGTTAAGGCTCTATCCGCTCTGAGCCCCACGTTGGAGAGCGCCGCGGCGAAAGCGCAAAGTCTTCTGCCGTTCCGAAATGCCGATATCGTCAGCTTTGCGCAGAGAAGGGCCCGCGCCGGCCTTGACCCCACGTTGGAGAGGCCCGCGGCTCAATCGCCGCCCTACGACAGTTTCACCCCGGGCCCAGCCAACGCCTTCACCGGTGTCGATTCGGATAGCAGTCTGGCGGCGGCCATCGCCACCAGGGCGCCGAGGATCATCGATGACACCAATTTCGGCGTCCCAGGGCTGAACGTCATACTGCCCCTGGCGGCCGGAGCGCGGGACGGCGCGGACCCGTCGGCCAGCCCGCGCGACCAACAGCCCCAGTAGTCCAGGGTCAGGCGGTCGTCTGTCGCGCCAGCCTCACAGCCGCCCAAAGCCCTAGCCCCGCCACCGGCACGAACACGCCAAACAGCCAGGGGGCGGCGGCCTGGGCGTGGGCCGGCGTGAAGGCCTGGGCAAGGCCCAGCAAGTTGGCCACCGCTCCCGCCGCCGCGGCGCCCACCGCCCCGCCGATCAACTGGGTGGTGGGCACCGCCGCCGAACCGATGGCGCGGTCGTCATCCGACAGGGCGCGAAGGATCCGCCCGGTGGCCAGCGACCAGGAAAGCCCGAACCCGACACCGATGATCGCCCCCGCCGCGACGATCCAGCCCAGAGGCCAACGGGCGATCGCCAGAGCCATGAGCGCACAGCCCAACAGGATGACCGTCCCACCAGCGATGATGAACGCTCCGTGTCGCCGTTCCGGTTGGTTGGAAACCAGGAACGCCGCGGCGGTCCAGCCCACCGCCATCACCGATACGGCATAGCCGGCGATCAGCGGCGAGACGCGATAGACGCTCTGCAGGATCGCGGCCTCATAGACGTTGACCACGATGGTGGCGACCTCCATGGCGAAGATCATCGCATAGCCCGCGCCGGCGGTGGTGGTGGGATTGGCGGCCTCTGGCGGCAGCAGGCGCTCTCCCGGCATGGTGTTGACCCAAGCAGCCAGCGCCAGCAATGCGATTCCAACAATCAGCAGCGCGCCGGGCGCCGCCACACCGCCAATCACATCGGCGGCGGCGATGACCAGGATGGCGGCGGCCAGTGCGCTGAGCGTGCGCCAGGCCAGGGGCCGGATCTGGGAATTGTCGGCCCGGCGAGCGGGCAGCAGCGCCAGACAGGCCACCGCGAACAGGGCGCCCTGGCCGGCGAACATCCAGAACGCGCCCCGCCAATGGCCGGCGGCGGCGAACACCCCGCCAATGAACGGCCCCAGGATACTGGCGACGCCCCACACGCCGGCGGTGGCGCCGAACATCCGCGCCCAAAGCGCCTCCGGGAACACCATGCCGATGGCCACATAGCAAAAGCCCACCAGCCAGCCGGCCCCGACACCCTGGAGAATCCTGCCCAGAAGGAACAGCTCTATGGTCGGCGAGGCGGCGCTGAGCACGCACCCCGCCGCATAGGCCAGGGCCGCGATGATCATGGCCGGCCGCAGCCCCAGGCGATGGGAGAGCTGCCCGGTGCTGGCCCCGGCCAGGATCGAGCCGGTGAGATAGAAGGCTACCGCCCAGCCATAGTAGGCGGCCCCGCCCAGGTCGTGGGCGACGCTGGGCATGATGGTGGCCGTGACCAGGGCGTCGGCGGCATTGAGCCAAACACCCAGCATGACCAGCGCGGCCCGTGGCGCGAGAGTTGGCGACACCAGATCTCGCCAACGGGCTGGGGCGACGGGATTGATCACAAAGCGCCCCTGGGAAACGCCCTAGATCGTCGCGCCGCCGTCCACCACCACGGCCTGGCCGGTCATCCAGGCGCCGGCCCTCGACGCCAGGAACACCGCGGCGCCGGCGATGTCGTCCGGCTCGCCAAGCCGGCGCAGAGGCGTGCCGGCGCTGTTGCGCTGCTCGGCCTCCGGCGTGTCCCACAGCGCGCGAGCAAAATCGGTCTTGACCAGGCCGGGCGCGACGCAGTTGACCCGGATATTGTGGGGCGAAAGTTCGTGGGCAAGGTTGCGGGCCAGCTGGAAGTCGGCCGCCTTGGAGATGTTGTATGCGCCGATGACGGCGTTGCCGCGCAGGCCGCCGACCGACGAGACGATGATGATCGCGCCATCGCGGCGCTCTTTCATTTCCGGCGCGACCATCTGGACCATCCAGTGGTTGGAGATGATGTTGTTGTCGAGAATCTTGCGGAACGCTTCATCGCTGATGCCGCTCATCGGGCCATAATAGGGGTTCGACGCGGCGTTACAGACCAGGATATCGATCTTGCCGAAGGTCTCACGCGCGGTGTCGACCAGCCGCTGAAGGTCATCCTTGGAAGAGATGTTGGCGGGGATCGCGATAGCGGCTCCCGGGTATTTGGCGTTGATCTCGGCGGCCACCGCTTCGCACGGTCCGGCCTTGCGCGAGGAGATGGTGACCTTGGCGCCGTGTTCGGCCATGCGCTCGGCGATCGCCCGGCCAATGCCCTTGGACGAACCGGTGATCACGGCGACCTTACCGGTCAGATCGAATAGCTCCACGGGCGCTCTCCCTTGCATGGCCTCATTGAATCGGCGCGCACCATTGAGCGGTGGCTGGGCAAGGTCAAGGCGGCGGCCGCGTTGCGCGCGATAGCGCCCATCCCCTAAAAGGTGTCATGGCGCAGGGCGAGGCAAGCACGGCGAGCGACACCCGAGCCACCGGCTCGGCGGGCTTCGGCAAGGGCTTCGTGGTCGATATCTGGTATTTCGCGGCGCTTTCGCGGGACGTAAAGCCGGGCAAGCTGAAACGCCATGAGATCCTGGGTGAGCCGGTGATGCTGGGCCGGGCGCCTGACGGATCGGTCATCGCCCTGCGGGATGTCTGTCCGCACCGCGCCGCGCCGCTGTCGGCCGGGCGGTTCGTGCGGGAAACCAACGGGACGACCAGCGTCGAATGTCCGTACCACGGCTGGCGGTTCGGCGGTGACGGGCGGTGCGTGGCCATACCCTCCCTCACCGACGGCCAGGAATTCGATCTGGGCAGGATACGGGTGCGGCGGTTTCCCGTGGTGGAGAGCCAGGGCCTGGTGTTCATCTGGATGGCCGCCGACGGTCGGGACCAAGCCGGACCCGCCATGCCGCCGCCGACATTCCCCGGCGTGGTGGGCGGCGGACCCAAACTGGTCCTCGCCCTCGAACTCGCCGCCCATATCGATCACGCGGTGGTTGGCTTGATGGACCCGGCCCATGGCCCCTTTGTGCATCAACAATGGTGGTGGCGAAGCCGGGCGTCGATGCACGCCAAGGCCAAGCGGTTCGAGCCGGCCGAGTGCGGGTTCACCATGTCCCGCCACACGCCGTCGGCCAACTCCCGGGCCTACGCCTTGCTGGGCGGCCGCCCTGAGACGGAAATCACCTTCCGTTTGCCAGGGCTGCGCTGGGAGCATGTGACGGTGGGCGCGCGGCAGGTGCTGTCGCTGACGTGCCTGACACCCGTCAACGATACCGCGACGCGGATCACCCAGATGCTTTGGTCCGACCATCCGATCTTCAGCCTGGCGGCGCCGTTGATCCGCGCCGGAGCCTCGCGCTTCCTCAAGCAGGACGCCGACATGGTCAACCTGCAGAACCAGGGGTTGAAATTCGATCCCACCCTGATCTGGGTCGACGATGCCGACCGACAGGCCCGCTGGTACCACGCCCTCAAGCGCGAATGGGCGGCCAGCCGGAGGGAAGGACGCGCGTTCGTCAATCCCGTTGAGCCGACGACTTTGCAATGGACCAGCTAGACGAGGCGCCGATGCCGAGACGCATTATCTTGAACGCAATGGTTTCGCTGGCGATCGCCGCCGGTGGGGTGTTGAGCGGTTGCTCTGGCCCAGCCGCGGAAAACGGCCTGCCCGTCGACGCGCTGCACGATGCGATCGCCGTGTCGGTGGGAGATCCGTCGACTTGCGTCCTGCTGGCGGACCGGGTCACGGGCAAGGTGGTCTATCGCTATGGCGAAGCGTTCAACTGCGTGCGGGGCGTCCCGGCCTGTGACCGGCCAGGCGCCATGTCGGCGACCCAGGCGCTGGCCCTGGCCTCGACCGCTGCAGGACGCGCCGCCAGTTGCCCCTCGAATGCCGATGGATCGCGCCAGGTTGGATGGGCCGAGGGGCGCGCGGCCAGCCAGACTCGCGATCTGGTCTATTCGGCGATGATGGAGGGTGAAAGAGCGCTCCCCGGCCATGAAATCGCCGCCCGGCTCGATGGGGCGTTCCGCAAGGCGGGACTTTAGCCGAAGCACTTTTAGCGATGCGCAACGCGTGTTAACCGCATGCGCCGAGTTTCTCTCTCTCAAGGGCCCGTAGCTCAATGGTTAGAGCCGACCGCTCATAACGGTCTGGTTGGGGGTTCGAGTCCCTCCGGGCCTACCAGAGCGGTTGCGATGCACAGTGATCAGCTAGGCCGCGCCGCGCGTATCGCGTGAGACTTGTTAAAAAACCCGGGGGAACTTCAATTGACCATCGCCGAGTTGTGCATTCTCGCGATCGTAGTCCTATGGCTGGCCACCATCGGCTTGGCCAAGGGCTTCGGCTGGCGCGACTACGACAACGCCAATCCCCGTTCCAAGGCCTTCTATGAAAACGGCTGGCGGGCTCGCGCACTGGGGGCGCATCAGAACGGACTGGAGGCCCTGCCGTTTTTTATCGCGGCGATTTTGCTGGCCGAGTTTCGCAGGATCAATCAGGGTTTGGCCGATGACCTGGCGATGGCTTTTGTCGTGGCGCGGCTGGCCTATGTCGCCACGTATATCGCCGACAAACCCCTACTGAGGAGTGTGATCTGGACGGTAGGATTCCTGATCAATATCGCGCTTTTCCTGACGCCACTGACGAGGCCTTGAGCGACGCCCGTCAGGCGTCCTCGAAGGCGCCCACCGGCGATTCACGCCAGGCGAAGCCATCGGCATTGCAGACCCACCGACCCAGTCGGCGATAATCCTTTCCATCGATAAGTTTGCCGAACGGGAGCAGTTCGATCAACGCGGCTTCAACATACTGGTAGTTGGCGCCGCGCGCGTGTCGCGCGAAATCCAGTAGTTCGGCTTGGGCCCAGCGAATGGCGGCGGTGTCGTCCGCGCATCGTTGCTTCAACGGCTCCAGGCGGTTGCCGGGCAATGCGTTCAGACGACGCTTGGACGGCGCGTGGCGGAGATCGAGGTTGTAGGTCTTCATCGGAGGTTTCATGGGATTACAGAGATCAACCGCGCCGGGTCAGGCGACGATGGTTAGCTTGCACCCGGTCGCGATAGAGCGCCACGGCCCGGGCCGGGACAAGATGGGCTTCACCGCTCATTAGGCTTTTGGCGACCATAAATTGGGCGTCAAAGGCCGCCTGGGCCTTTTCACTGACCATCAAGGCGGCCTCGGTTTGGGCTTTCACTCCACCACGGGCGGCGAGGGCCAAACGGAGTCCGATCACATGACTCGACTCATAGGTCAGGCGCGCCGTATCGAGGGATAGGTCCAACCAGGGGTTGCTCGGGGTCTTCATCGACGATCCTCCTGCCGACGACATATTCAAGGCGTCGCGCACCGATGGTTATGTTGCAGTGCAGCATGAATTGCAAGCCCATCGAACTCCCGTTTGCATTTGTTGGCGGGCGCTGACGACCGGGGCGGGTGGGGCTATAGGTCGCAGATGGCCGAATCCTTCTCAATCCAGACACTACCCGCAGCAAAAACCGAGCGCTACGAAACCCTGCTCACCGAGATCAACGCCGTGCTTGATGGCGAAGACAACCGCGTGGCGCGTATGGCGACGGTCGCCGCCATGCTCGCCGCGGCGTTCGAGTCATTCTACTGGACCGGGTTCTACATGGTCGACGCCAACCGCCCGAACGAGCTGGTGATCGGTCCCTATCAGGGAACCCTGGGGTGCTTGAGAATCGCCTTCGGCCGAGGCGTGTGCGGCACGGCGGCCGCGACGCGCCAGACCGTGATCGTCGCGGACGTCGAGGCCTTCCCCGATCATATCGCCTGCGATTCGCGGTCGCGCAGCGAGATTGTGATTCCGGTTTTCGACGCCAAGGGCGAACTTATCGCCGTCCTCGATGTCGATAGCACCGAGTTGGCCACCTTCAACGACGACGACAAGGTCGGCCTTGAAGCCATCGTAAGAAATGCATTCGCCAACTAGCGGCTTCGAACGAGTTTTGAAGCGAAATAACCCGCCGTTGCGCCCGATGCGGTGAGAAACGTTCCCCAGCACAGGTCGAGCAAGGTGATCTTGGTGTCCCAGACGATCAGAGTCGCCTGATTGGTCAAATCATAGGTCGCGTAACAAAAGAACCCGAAGAGGGCGCCCTTCAGTGTTGCATCCCGCCACCGGCCGCTACGGATCGCCGGGGCGACGGCGAACACCACCACCCCCACCAGATAGACCAGATAGAACAGCACCGCCGGCCCCATGCGGGGACTGGCCGCCAGGACCGAGCCCAGGATCGGTCGATAAAGGGTGACATTCGTGGTGGTCAGCCAGAAGTAGTCGAGACCGGCCAGGAGGAGACCCGCGCCAAGCCAGGCAACAAAATAGCGCAACATCAAGTTTGCCCCTGGGCCAAGACGGGCTTCAATCGATAGTGACTGACACCCCAGACCGAGCCGCCACTGTCGCCGAACAGGCCGGCCGTCGCCAGAAAAAACACCCGCCAGCGTCGCTTCCACATAGGGGCGTCGGCGCCATACACCCCGCGAAAAATCTCATCGATAGCGGTTGAATGGCGGTCGAAGTTGGCCAGCCAGTCCATGGCGGTACGCCTGTAGTGCTCACCGCTCCAACGCCATTCCGCTTCGACTTCGAAGAGTTTCGGGAAGCGACGAACGAGACCATGACTTGGCATGATGCCGCCAGTGAAGAAGTGCTGAGCGATCCAGTCCTCCTTGTCGTTCATGTCAAAACGATAGGGTGTGTCGCGGTGCGTGAAAACATGGAGAAACAGCCGACCGTCTCGGCGCAACCAGCCGCCAACCCTCTCCAACAGGGCCTGCCAGTTGGACATGTGTTCAAACATCTCCACCGACACGATTCGGTCAAAACGACTCGCCGGCTGGAAGTCATTCATATCTTCGGTAATCACGGTGAGGTTCGAGAAGCCCTTCTCGCGCGCGGTCGCTTCAATGGCGAGGCGCTGGGAGTGGGAATTGGAAACCGCCGTAATCCGCGACGCCGGATAGTGCTCCGCCATCCAAAGACTGAGCGATCCCCAGCCACAGCCGAGCTCAAGGATATCATGTCCGTCAAACAGGTCGGCATGGGCGCAGGTCTCCGCCAAGGCTTTCTCCTCGGCTTGAGCTAAGGAAAACGCGCCATCGCTATAGACGCAGCTGGAATATTTCCGGCGCGGCCCAAGCACCAGGCGGAAGAACTCGGCCGGCACTTCATAGTGTTGGGCATTGGCTTCATCGGTATTTTCAGCGATCGGGTGCGCGCGCATATCAAGAGCGAAGGTCGCCTCGGTATCCTTTGGCTCGTTGGTCAGGCGACGACGGGCGCGAGCGACGAAATAGCCAATGCCCAAGCGGGTGATGGCGTCGGGGATCGGGGCGCGCTCAACAATTCGGCCGGCGGCGGCGGTGAGACTCATGGATCAGGTTCCGGCGGTTTGGGGCGACACGACCCGAGCCCGGGGGGCGGGTTCCGAGAGCGGCATGGAGTCACCGACGATAAAGGCGGTGATGTCATCGAGGACAGGCGCCCTGTGACGGAACAAACCCGAGACAGTGGTGAGCAGGCTCACATGGCCAAGCCCTGGATAGATATGGGTGGAGACTAAGCCGCCATGAGCGCGAATCGCCGCCGCGAGCCTCGTGGAGTTGCCCGGATCGACAACGGTGTCCTTGCTCCCCGCCAATAGCCGCATGGGCGGCGCGGCTCCATCAACATGTGTTATGGGCTGCGTTTCCATCAGGCGTTCCTCCGGCCCGAATATGATCTTCAGTTTTGGGTCGCGAAGCGGGAGGAAATCGTAGGGTCCAGCCAAGCCAACCACGCCCTTGACATCCCGCCGCGAGTCCAAGCCCGCCGAGCCAAGCCAGCGAGGATCAAGCGCCAGCATGACGACATTGTAGGCCCCCGCCGAATGGCCGATAAGGTAAAGGCGATCCGGGTCGCCACCCCAAGCACCCGCGTGCTGCTTTGCAAAGGCCACGGCTTGGGCGTTATCCGTCAGGAAGTCGGGATATCTGACCTGAGGATAGACGCGATAGTCGGGAATCACGGTGACAATGCCGCGCGACGCTAGAGAAACGCCGACGAAACGGTAGAGCGCCTTCTCTCCGGATTGCCAACTGCCACCATAGACGAACACGGCGACCGGAGCATGAGGCCGCAATACCCTAGGCGAGTAGACATCCAGCCGACCTCTTTCCCCGCCGGTATAGACGATGTCGTGCTGAATCCGGACCGCCCCCGGAGATGACATCGCCAGCAGACCGACCCCGACCGAAACCAGTAAGTTCATCAAATGCCAACGATAGGCTGAAAGAGTCGTCCGACCCAGTCGCGTGGCACCAGTGGCCCCTCGGCCGCGACGAGGCAGACGCACTCACCGTCGGTGGTGATCTCCGGTCGGTGATCCACAGCCTCGTCGCTGCAAGCGAAATCCCCGCGACGGTGAAGCGTCTCGCCGTCTCTATAGGCGCCCTTGAGCACGCAAACCAGTTCCTGACCCCGGTGGGTGTGACGCGGCACGCTCATGCCAGCCGCCACGCCCAGCAAATAGCCGCGAGCCGCGCCCGGGCCAGTGAAGACAGACGCCACCCACACGCCGGGAGCCGCCCAGCGCCGGCGATCGCGCGCCGCGCGAAGCACCTCGCCAGGAACCGAAATCCAGTCCTCTCTCTGTTGAATAAGACTACCAGTGAAATTGGCCGGGCGCTCGATTCGAGCCAGGGCCAGAGCCAGGGCGTCCGCCTTTAACGCGACCGGCGGCAGGCCTGACAGAAGCATCCCTCCCACGGCCTCAGCCTCACCGACCGCACGCGCGCAAGTCGGGCAAGAGCCCAGATGGACAGCTAAAACCAAACGCGCACCGCCTGTTAGCGCGCCCGTGGCGTAGTCGAGAAGCAGGTCCTCTGTAGGGTGGTGATGAGGGCTCACGCGTCGGCTCCGCCCAGAGCGCCGCGCAAGCGGGCCATCGCCAGCCGCAAGCGCGACTTCACGGTTCCAAGGGGTAGACCAAGCTCGCTGGCGATCTCGGAATGCGGCTTGTCCGCGAAGAACGCCAGCTTGATAACCTGAGCCTGTTCCTTCGGCAGTCCAGCCATGGCGGCGGCTATACGGATTTCATCCTGGCAGGCGCCAAGCGCTTCGTCCGGCGCGGCTGGTCCCGGATTGAAAGTCGATGGATCATCCGTTGGCTGAGCCCGGCCATCGCGACGCGACAGATCGATCCGCAGGTTACGGGCAATAGTGAATATCCACGTTGAAGCGGCTGCGCGGGCGGGATCGAACGAGCCGGCGCGCCGCCAGACCGTCAGCAATGTTTCCTGCGCCAGTTCCTCGGCCGCCTCGGGCGCCGTTCCCAACCGCAGCAAATAACTCTTCACGCGTGGCGCGAAATGGTCGAACAGGCCTGTGAACGCCTCACGGTCGCCCCGCTCGGCGATACTCACGATCAATCCCGACAGGGCGGCCCCGTCGGTCCCTGGCTTTGTCCGCATTGTACTCATGCGCGAACCGGGCATCTGGGTCGGGAAGGCCCATTGCAGATGTGGCCCGAGACGGGCGCCAAGAACGGTGGCATTCATGGCCTTTCTACGCCGTCCACAAATTCACGGATCACTAAACGCCGTCCGCCGTTCCTGATCCGGCGATAAGGGTTTGGCGTAGACTTTGCTCTAGGGCAATGTCCCTGTCGCCCAGACGTTATGACCTGGAGCTAAAGCTTTCCTCGTGACACTCTCACAAAACCGTTCCCGCCAGAAGATCGCTATCGTCGGCGCCGGCATATCCGGCATGTCGGCCGCTTGGCTGCTCGCCCAGGCCCACGATGTGACGGTCTACGAAGCCGAGCCCAGGCTGGGCGGCCACAGCCACACGGTGGACGCGCCTTCGACCCTCGGACCAATTGCTGTCGATACGGGCTTCATCGTCTACAATGCCGTGAACTATCCCAACCTGGTCGCGCTCTTCGATTATCTGAAGGTGCCGACCAAAAACTCGAACATGGGTTTCGCGGTCAGCCTGGACGATGGACGCATGGAGTATGGCGGGGACAGTCTCATCACGCTTTTTTCCCAGGTCCGTAACCTCGTCAGTCCAAGATTCTGGGCCATGCTTCTCGACCTGCTCAGATTTTATCGCGAAGCGCCGACCCATGCCGACGCGCTCGAAGCCGAGATGACAACCCTAGGGGATTTTCTGGACACCCAGGGCTACGGGAGGGCGTTCCAGAATGACCACCTCCTGCCACAGGCCGCGGCGATCTGGTCGGCGTCGGCCAACGATATTCGCGACTATCCAGCCGCGGCGTTCATCCGGTTCTTCCAGAACCACGGCCTCCTGAAGATCACCGATCGGCCGATCTGGCGCACTGTGGAAGGCGGGAGTCGGACTTATGTTTCGCATCTGACCGCGGCCTACGCCGACAGAGTGCGTGTTGGAGCCGCTGTCAGGAGCGTCAAACGGACGCCGACGGGCGTCGTCGTTCGCGACGCGCTGGGTGGAGCCGAAACCTTCGATCAGGTTGTCATCGCCACGCATGCCGATCAAGGCCTTGCCCTGCTGGATGCGCCTTCCGATGAAGAGAGAGCCATCCTGGGAAGCTTCGGCTACAGCCGCAACCTGACCGTCCTACATTCGGACCTGGCGTTGATGCCGAGACGCAAGCGTCTTTGGTCGGCATGGAATTACATGGGGCGCACATCGCTCGGTGGCGATCGACAGCTCTGCGTCACCTACTGGATGAACCGCCTGCAGAGGCTGCCCGCCCAAACGCCGTTGTTTGTCACGCTAAATCCAATCCGGGAGCCTGATCCGGCGAAGGTAGTCAGCAGGGAGGTCTATGAGCACCCACGGTTCGACGCCGCCGCGATTCGCGCCCAGAAACGCCTGTGGTCGCTGCAGGGGTGCGGAGGAGTTTGGTGGTGCGGCGCCTATTTCGGTTCAGGCTTTCACGAGGACGGATTGCAGTCAGGCCTCGCCGTCGCGGAGGCAATCGGCGGCGTCAGGCGCCCATGGTCGGTCGCCGCGGAATCCGGTCGAATTCAGATCACGCCGAGCGCACCAGGCGCGCGGGACCGGTCGGCGCTTGAAGCTGTCGCATGAGCGATCCGGGTTCCTGCCTCTATGTGGGCGAGGTGATCCATCAGCGGTTCACTCCTCGGCGACACCGCCTCCGTTACCGCATGTTCCAGATGCTGTTCTATCTCGACGAACTGCCGAGCCTGGCTCAGCGCTTGAAGCTATTTTCCCACAACGGGTTCAACGCCTTCAGTTTTCACGACGCTGACCATGGCGACGGCGCGGACGGATCACTGCGCGCCTACGTCGATAGGATCCTCGCCAAAGCCGGGCTTGTCATCAACGGCGGTAGGGTTGCACTGCTGTGCATGCCACGGCTATTCGGGCATGTCTTCAATCCCATAAGCATCTACTATTGTTTCGACGTCGATAAAAAACTCGTGGCGATGATTTATGAAGTCAATAATACCTTCGGACAGAGACATACATACCTGATTCCTGTAGATAACACTATCGGCGGGATGGTGAAGCAATCCTGCGTCAAAGGATTTTATGTCTCGCCGTTCATGGACATGGATATGAACTACGAATTCAAGCTGACCACGCCTGGTGGAACGATCGCCACCGTGGTCAACGGAAGCGATCCTGCGGGGGAGCCGCTGATCTTCGCAGCCTTCACCGGCCGGAGGCGCGAGTTCACTGACCAGGCGCTTGTGGCGGTCCTGTTGGCTTATCCCTTCCTAACGCTCGGGGTAGTTGTGGCGATCCATTGGGAGGCGCTGAAACTGTTCTTGAAGGGGGTTAAGCTGCGCGATCCACCCCCTCCGCCGTCGGCCGCCCTGACCGTAATCGGTGCGTCCGCATCGTCACAGAACGCGGTGGTCTGATACACATTCACAAAACCGACAAGCAATCAGCTTAGCGCCCTTCTAACTGAAGAGCGTGCGGGAAGTAACATGGACGATCTGCCAGACTCCACCCACTATCGGAGCGTATTTATCTCCGACGTCCATCTGGGCACGCGCGGCTGCCAAGCCGAATTGCTGCTGGATTTCATGCGTCACATGACGTGTGAGCGCCTGTATCTTGTCGGCGACATCGTCGATGGCTGGAAAATGAAGGGCGGCTGGCACTGGCCTCAAACTCACAATGATGTCGTTCAGAAGATTCTCCGCCTCGCCCGCAAAGGGGTGGCGGTAACCTATATTCCAGGAAACCATGACGATCGGGTGCGGGATTTCTGTGGCGTGCATTTTGGCGGGGTGACCGTGGCGCGCGACGCCTTGCATCAGACCGCCGATGGTCGTCGATTTCTTGTGGTGCATGGCGACGAATTCGACGCCGTGGTGAGGCACGCAGCTTGGGTCGGTTTCGCGGGCGATGTAGCCTATCGAATGCTGCTGGCGCTCAATACGATCCTAAATCGTCTGCGGCGCCGACTGGGTTTCGGCTATTGGAGCCTGTCGGCCTTCCTGAAATCCAAGGTGAAAAACGCCCTGAAATTCATCGACAGGTTCGAAAGCTCCGTGGCCGGCGAGGCCAGGCGGCGCAATGTGAACGGTGTCATTTGTGGACACATCCATAAGGCCGAAATGCGCGAGATCGACGGCGTGCTCTATATCAACGATGGCGACTGGGTGGAAAGTTGCACCGCCCTGGTCGAGCACGGTGACGGGCGCCTTGAAATCCTCCGTTGGGCGGATTTGCGTTCCTGGTCCATGATAGACAGATCACGGCGCGTCGATGAGACGGACCGGCCCACAATGGAACCTTCGATCGCCTGATGCGCATTCTTTTAGCCACCGATGCCTGGGAGCCCCAGGTGAACGGTGTGGTTCGCACCCTAACCCGGGTCGTGGCCGAGTTGAGGCAGATGGATGAACAGGTCGAGGTGATCACCCCGGACCAGTTCGCCACGGTGCCGCTACCGACCTATCCGGAAATTCGACTGGCCGTCGGAGCCTACGAAAAGGTCCAGGAACGCTTCAAGGCCTTTGAACCGGAGGCTATTCATATTGCAACGGAAGGTCCGATCGGTCTCGCGGCCCGGCGAATTTGTCTGGAATGGAAACTTCCCTTCACCACCAGCTATCATACCCGGTTCCCGGAGTATGTGTCCGCTCGGCTGCCGGTTCCCTTGGCGGCTGGCTACGCCTACATGCGTTGGTTTCACCGCCCCTCCGGCCGACTGATGGTGGCCACTCCAACGATGCGCGACGAACTCGAAGCTCACGGCTTTCGCAATATCTCGCTTTGGTCAAAGGGCCTGGACACCGACATGTTCCATCCCCGGACACCCCACGAGCCAGACGTCTTCGAGGGCTTGACGCGGCCGATCTGGTTGAACGTAGGTCGCGTGGCGGTCGAGAAAAACATCGAGGCCTTCGTTCAGCTCAACCTGCCCGGCACCAAGGTCGTCGTGGGAGACGGGCCGCAGCGGGCGGAACTGACGACGCGATATCCAGCCGTCAAATTCGTCGGCGCGAAGTTCAACGCCGAACTGGCGGCCCACTACGCTTGCTCGGATGTTTTTGTTTTCCCTTCGCTGACCGACACATTCGGCTTGGTCATCCTGGAAGCCTGGGGCGCCGGGACGCCCGTGGCCGCGTTTTCCGCACCGGGGCCCATCGACATCATACCGGGAACCGGCGCCGGCGTTCTAGCGCCAGGGCGTGACGGTGGATTGAAAGAGGCCTGTCTGGAGGCGCTTAAGCTCGACCGTGATCATGTGCGGTCGGTCGCCGAACGTTACTCCTGGCGCGCCTGCGCGGAGGAGTTCCTCCGGCTGCTCCAGCCCTATCCGGAGCCCGAGAAGAGCCGGTTCTGGCGGCGGTTGCGCCGCCTGGCGCGGCTGAGGCGGGGGCCGCGATCGACGGTGGCCCCATCCTAAAGCAGTCTGCCTCGGATGACCTGGGACAGAAGATCGATTCCCGACACGGCCACGACGATGACGATAACGATGGCGCTGGTCTGGTCGAACGCGAAGCTGTTGATGGAATCAAACAGCGGCTGCCCGATCCCTCCGGCCCCGATCAGGCTGAGCACCGTTGCCGACCGGGCGTTGGATTCGAACCGATACAGGGCGTAGCTGGTCCAGAGCGGCGCGACCTGCGGCAGTACGCCCCAGACGATTTCGTGCAAGGGCGCCGCGCCGGTTGCTCGGACGCCTTCCACCGGTGCGCGATCGATCGCTTCGACGGCCTCGGAGAACAGTTTGCCCAGCACACCCCCAGTATTGACCGCCAACGCCATTACGCCCGCGAACGGACCGAGACCGACGGCGACGACGAAAATCGCCCCGATCACCAAATCCGGCACCGAACGCAGAACATCAAGCAACCGGCGGACCGGCTGCTGAATCCAGGTAGGTGTCAGGTTACGCGCGCCGGCCAGTCCAAGCGGAATCGCGATCAGCAACGCCAGGGCGGTGCCCCACAGCGCCATCTGCACAGTCAGCCACATGTCCGTGATGTAGAGGCGGTACTCCCCGAAGTTCGGGCGCACAAATTCCATTCCAAGCTGGCGCATGTTCTGGCCACCAGAAAACAGTTCACCCATTTTCCCGATTTCGGCGCCTCGAGCACCAAGTATCAGAAGCAGGGCGAGCCCTCCCCAGATCACAAAGTCGAAGGCGCGCTGAGCAAGGCTTTGTTCAGGTGGCCGTGGGATCGTCTCTGGAGCCAGCGCCATCGCCTACTGCGCCGCCGCGGCAGCTCGCGTACGCGCCTCAAGCGCTACCCTTTGGTCGCGGATCGCATCGAGGTCGCTCTTGGTCTGAGCGATCTTGGCTTTGTCGCCGCTATCCTTGGCTTCGATCCAGTGCTCGGTGGCCTCCATTTCCCTCACGGGAAGCAGGTGACTGTCATCGGCCGGCTTGAAACCGCCAACATGCACCTTGGCCATGTAGCCACGCTGTCTGACCGCGTCGGGGCCATCACCCTGACCGTAGGTAAGGAAGAACTGGCGTAGCTTTTCCTTGACATCTGGGTCAAGATCCTTGCGCCATATGATAGGATCTTCAGGAAGAACAGGAGAACGCCAGATCACCTTGACGCGTTCGGCGTCGTGACCGCCATTTTGCTGATTGAGCATCAAGGAGGTACTGTTGTTGGTGGCGACATCCAATTGACCATTGGCCACGGCCACCAGATTTGTCTGGTGGCTTGAACCGCTGCGCACCTGTTTGAAACAGGCGGTAGGTTTGATGTTCTTTGGTGCGAACAGATATGTCATCGGCGCGAGGGTGCCGGAGGTCGAGAGCACGTCTCCGAGGCCGAATGTAAGCGATTTTTTACACATCAAAACCTTTTCGAGCGTAATTTTGCTCTTGGCGTTGACGATCAGCACCGATGTATAGCCATCAACGCCTGATGGATTGAAGGTCCGGGCGAACACCTCCCCGCCACCTCTGCGAACCGCCTCCAGTCCCGACTGATTGGAAAACCAACCCGCATCAGTCTTCTTGAACCGCATCGCCTCGACCAATAGCGTGTAGTTGTTCGAATAGAACGGCGTGATCTTCAGACCGGTTTGTGCCTCCATATCGGCAAGGATCGGTCGCCAGTAAGCGGACATGGCTTGGGTGGACTCGGTCGAAAGCACCGAGAAACGCACCTCGGTTGGCGGCCGCGAGTCCAGCGTCGTTCGCGGCTTGCCGCAGGCGGAAAGGCTCAAGACACAAAGTCCGAGAGCCGCCATTTGCCGCTGCGTGATCATATCGGCGCTTCCTCTCAAAATGCGTCCTGAAATTCAGGGCCATATATATTCACCAACGCATCCTGGCGAAGACCGGAGGTCGGTCCATCGTAGACGATGCAGCCCGCTTTCAGCGCCACCACGCGATCACAATAACGTAGCGCATAGTCGACCTGGTGGAGTGTGACCAAGATCGTCATGCCGTCGACACGATTCAGGTCCTTCAGGATGTCCATAACGTTCCGCGCCGACACCGGGTCGAGCGAAGCGACCGGCTCGTCCGCAAGGACAACCTCGGCCTGCTGTACCAGCGTTCGCGCGATCGCGCCGCGCTGCTGCTGCCCCCCTGAAAGCGTGTTGGCTCTCTGACCGGCGCGATCGGCCACCCCCACTCTGACGAGAGCTGCCATCGCCGCGGTTCGAACTTCAATTGGCCAACGACCAAGAAGGCCGCGCCAGAATCCGATCCGGCCCAGCGACCCCAACGCGACGTTCGTGAAAAGCGACAGTCGGCCGACCAGATTGAACTGCTGGAAGATGAATCCAATCCGTCGCCGCGCGCGCGGAAAGCCGTCCATCAAGCGGCCCCGTTCCTGGAGCCGTTCGCCAAACACCGTGACCGTGCCCCCGCCGGCGTCGATCGTCGCCAGCCCAGCCACCGTGCGCAGCAGCGTGGATTTGCCCGAACCGGATGGTCCAATCAGAGCGATCATTTCGCCTCGACCCACTTCGAGCGAGACACCGTCGAGCGCCAAGGTGGAACCGAAACGCTTGGAGACGTTCCGCACGGATATAACGGCGGCTGGAAACGTCATCGGCGTTCCTTGAGGCTGGCGCGGGCCGCGCGGGCCAACTGTCGTCGATGACAGGTCATGCCACGGCGAGGCTCCGGCGGTCCAGTCCATTGCTTTATGGGCCAGGGGTCGTTTTGTTCTTTACATCCCGGCCCATCATAACTATCTGCGCGCTCTCCGGCGGACCCGTTGTCCTCAAAAGCGCTGCTAACGCCGGCCTGGGTTCAACAATCTGCAGGGGGCTACGTGAATTGCACACGTACCATACACCCCTGGACCTGGTCCGTGAGCGGTCGCCGGAACGTCCTGTCGCATTCGCGCGACCGGACGCCCTGGCCGTGGCGGCGCGCTGGTTCAGGAAGAATTTTGCCGGCGACGTCTTCTATGCTGTGAAGGCCAATCCAGAACCGTGGGTTATCCGCGAGCTCGCAGCCAACGGCGTAAACTGTTTCGATGTCGCCTCAATCGCGGAAATCGAGCGCGTGAGTGTTCATGCGCCCGGGTCACGAATGGCATTCATGCATCCGGTGAAGAGCCGGACCGCGATCGCTTCGGCTTATTTCGACCACGGAGTCAGGACCTTCGCCCTCGACAGTCACCATGAGTTGGCAAAGATTCGCGACGCCACCGGCGACGCCCAGGATTTGAATCTGATCGTGCGCCTAGCGGTGGAAACCCCGGGGGCCGCCTATGCGCTGAACGGCAAATTTGGGGTCTCGGCCTTCGAAGCACCGGATATCTTGCGGGCCGCGCGCCAAGCCACAAGCGAACTCATGGGGGTATCTTTCCACGTCGGCAGCCAGTGCATGCGGCCGTCTGCATTCCAGGCGGCCATGGCGCAGGCCTCCCGGGCGCTCGTGCGCGCGGCCGTGTTCGCCGATGTCGTCGATGTCGGAGGCGGTTTTCCGTCGGTCTATCCCGGCATGATTCCGCCGAACCTAACTGAATACGTCGCGGCCATCGATCGGGGTTTCGCTGAAATGATGGTGCACGAAACCACGGAGCTCTGGTGCGAACCAGGTCGGGCGCTTGTGGCGGAAAGTACATCGCTCCTAACCCGCGTGGAGCTGCGCAAGGGCGACGCCCTCTATCTGAATGATGGCGCCTATGGCTCGCTTTTCGACGCCGCCCACTCCAAATGGCCGTTCCCGGTCAAGCTGATCCGTGGCGAAGGCGCCACCGACACGCCGCTCCGGCCGTTTCAGTTCTTCGGTCCGACCTGTGACTCCATTGATGTCATGCCAGGTCCATTCTGGCTGCCGGAGGACGTGCGCGAAGGTGATCACATCGAGATAGGCATGTTGGGCGCCTACGGCGTCGCCATGGCCACGCGCTTCAACGGCTTTGGCGACGTGGAGACCGTTGCGGTTCGGGACGCGCCGATGGCGTCGATGTTCGGTCTCGCCCCGCAGTCTATCCCGAGCCCAAAGGGCGAAACCGGCGCGGTCATCAAACTGACGCGCGCCAAGGGCAAGAAGCGCCGCCGCAGATAGGCTAGGCCGCTACAATACCTCTTCATTCGCGTCGTCCCCGGCCAGCCCAGCCCTGGAGGCCGCCTCCCCCTGTCCCCGCTGGAACCCGAGCCATGAACGCCCCCGCTCCGAACACCAAGGCCGAACTGCTCTCCAAAGTGGTCGAGCACGTTGACATCACTGCCTATGACGCGCGGCCGGTGATCGATGCGATGCGTAAGATGAGCTTCACCTCCCGCGACACCGCGCGGGCGGCCGACATTCTCACGATGGCCATCGAGGATCCGTCATGTTCGGTCTGGATAACCCTGGCGGGCTCCACGAGCGCCGGCGGTTGCATGCACGTCTACCGGGATATGCTCAAGTTCGGCATGGCCGACGTGGTGGTCGCCACCGGCGCCTCGATCATTGACATGGATTTCTTCGAGGCCCTCGGCTTCAAGCACTATCAGGCGCAAGGCGGTGTCGATGATCGCGATCTGCGCGCGCTCTATATCGACCGGATTTACGACACCTACATCGACGAGGAAGAACTTCAGGCTTGTGATCATGCCATCAAGGAGATCACCGACGCCCTGCAACCGCGCCCCTATTCTTCCCGGGAGTTCATTCACGAAATCGGCCGGTGGCTGGCGGCCGGCAACGCCAAGAAGCCGGGGAGCCTGATCCAGACCGCCTATGAGGAGGGCTGCCCGATTTTCTGCCCCGCCTTCACCGATAGCTCCGCCGGGTTTGGGTTGGTCAAACACCAGGTGGAACGGATCAAGGCGAAACAGCCCTATGTGACGATCGACTCCGTGGCCGACTTCCGGGAACTGACGGATATCAAGATCGCGGCCGGCACGACGGGCCTGTTCATGGTCGGAGGCGGCGTGCCAAAGAACTTTGCGCAAGACACTGTCGTCTGCGCCGAAATCCTCGGTGTCGAAGCCGAGATGCACAAATACGCGATCCAGATCACCGTCGCCGACGTGCGAGACGGCGCCTGTTCATCATCGACGCTCAAGGAGGCTTGTTCCTGGGGCAAGGTGGATGTGACCTGGGAGCAGATGGTCTTCGCCGAGGCAACCACGGTCATCCCACTGATCGGATCCGACGCCTATCACCGGGGAGGCTGGAAAAGCCGCGAAAAACGCCGGTTCGCGAAGCTGTTTGCAAACAACTGAAACGGCGGCCTATCATCCTCCTGGCG
The DNA here is from genome assembly GCA_025359665.1 of Caulobacteraceae bacterium. GTDB lineage: Bacteria > Pseudomonadota > Alphaproteobacteria > Caulobacterales > Caulobacteraceae > Acaudatibacter. The sequence continues at coordinate 25,490 of JANYFU010000076.1, read as the reverse complement.
CTGGATGCCGGGGAGTTGTGATGCGCGCTACGGCTTTGATCTTTGGCGCGTCCCTGGCCGTGGCGCTTGCCTGCGGGTCGATCGCTCAGACCCCATGGGGCGGATATCTCAAGGGTCGTGAACCCGAAACCCTCTCGATTCTTCCACCCGCGCCGGAGGTCGGATCGCCGCGCGACCTGGCGGATCGAGCCATCTTCAAGGCAACCAGGGCATTAAAGGACACCCCGCGCTGGGCGCTGGCGACCAGCGACGCACGGATATCAATCGCCGATATCCTGCGGGATTTCAGTTGCGCGACTGGCGTCAACCTCGACGAAAGAGACGCGCCGGCCCTCGCCCTGATTTTGCGCAGGGTCGTCCCGGACATGGTTTCAGCCTACGGCATTCCCAAGGATGCCTACAAGAGACCTCGACCCTATCTGCGGGACGCCGGCGAGATTTGCGTCGATCGATCCAATGATTTGGCCAAGAGCTGGGACTATCCTTCGGGACATGCGACCTTTGCCTGGACCGCGGGTTTGATCTTCGCGGAGCTGGCCCCCGACCGGGCAGGCCCAATCCTCACCCGCGCGCGGGCTTACGGCGAGAGCCGCGCCATCTGTGGTGTCCATAGCGCCAGCGCCGTCACCGAAGCCCGGACCGCCGGGTCATCGCTTGTGGCGGCGCTGCATGGCGATCCGGTGTTCCGGGCCGATCTCGAAGCCGCGAGGGCCGAGATGGCGGCCCTGCGGACGGCCCAAGTGGCCGATAAGCCCGAGCGTTGCGACGCGGAGGCGGCGTTGACCGCGATAACTCCCTGGTAGCGTGTCCTTGCCGGCCCTCTGAACCTGAACCTTCAGCGGACACGCCATGAACGATGGTACGGTTCGAGGATTTGCCCGATGAACGATTTTGGCGGCCTTGAGGTCTGGCGCGGCGGGGTGAACACCTGGGAATGCGATGATATGGGCCACCTGAACGTGCGCTTCTATGTCGCGCGGGCGATGGAAGGGCTGGTCGGACTGGCCGGCGCGCTTGGCCTGGATAGCGCATTTCGCGAACAGGCTACCGCGACCCTGCTCCCGACCGATCATCATATCCGCTTCCTTAGAGAGGCACGGAGTCGAGCGCCCCTCCATATGGTCGCCGGCGTTCTGGAAATGCGGGAGAGCCATGCGCGCTTCCTCCAGCTTCTGGTTCATTCGATCACCGGCGAACTCGCCGCCAGCTTTCAATGCGTGGTGACGCACGCCACCGCTCGGGAGGGCCGCCCCTTTCCCTGGTCCGCCGAAACGCTGCGACGGGCCGAACGCTATCGCATGAGCACACCTGACAAAGCGGCGCCCCGAAGCCTCGACCTGAATCCAGTCGCATCTGTCGCCTCACTTGAGGAAGCCGATCGCATGAATCTGGTCCGCATCGGCGCCGGCGCCGTCGCCGCCGCCGATTGCGATATCTTTGGCCGTATGCGGCCCGATATTTTCATGGGCCGCGTTTCAGACGGAATCCCCACCCTCGGCATGGCGCTTCAGGAAGTGAGCGGGGCTCCGCCAGCGGAATCCGGTGCTCGGGTCGGCGGCGCGGTTCTCGAGTATCGAGTGGCCTATCACGCCTGGCCCCGGGCGGGCGATCGGTTCGTCATCCGTTCAGGCCTCGCCGCGGTCGGAGATCGCGCTCAGCGTCTGGTCCACTGGATGCTGGACCCGGGAACCGGCAAGCCCTGGGCCACCGCCGAGGCGATCGCGATCGCTTTGGATCTTGAAACGAGAAAAATTGTCCCGACCAGCGTCGGCGATCAGGCTCGCCTCAGCGGTCGCGTTACGCCTGGATTGGCGCTGTGACGGCGCTCACGGACTTACCCGAGATGGCTTCCTCCAGCGTGGTACGGATCAGATCGGGCCGTTCCATCGGCAGAAAGTGAGTCGAGCCCGGCACGGTCGTTATGTGAATCCTGTCGCCCGCCATAGTGCCGGCTTCACCGACATGGAACGTCGAAGCCGTCTCGGCGCGCAGGATATCGATCGGGCATTGGGTCGAGCGCAGCGCGGCCCAGGGATCATGTCCATGAGCCGCGTAGCCGGAAGCCTCCCACGCGGGCGCGCAGGCGAGCATGACCTCCCCGCTCGGCAAGTCATGAAAGCCCGCCGTGACATAGTCCCGTAGAATTCCGTCTGGCCAGGTCCGGAAGGCGCCCCGACCCGTGTAAGACTTGATCGCCTCGGCGCGGCTCGGAAATACCGCTCTGCGTCGGCCTGCGGCCTGTTCAAGGGGTGAATCTTGGGGAACCGCGCCCTGACCAGGGGGCAGAATGACCGGATCGAACAGCACCAGCCGTCGGCAACGCGTAGGCTGCTCCGCCGCGGCGAGCAGGCTGGCGGTGGCGCCCATTGAATGACCCGAGAGAACGATATGACTGAGATCGAGCGCCGCTAGGAAGGCCAGTAGATCATCCCGTAGGTCCAACCAGTCTCGACGGCCCGTCAGATTCGTCTCCAGGCCGGTCTCTCCATGACCGCGCTGGTCGATCGCGAGTATCCGGTAGTTCGCCGCCAGAGGCGCTAGGATCGAACGATAGGTCCCGGCGTTGAAGCCGTTCGCATGCAAGAACACCAAATCGACCGGTCGGTCCGAGGAGCCAAAGTCGAGGTAAGCCAGGGTCCCCGACCCGCGGCCAGAAAGCACCAGAGAGTTCCTGCGGAACGATATATCGTTCATCGCGTCCATGCGCGGATCAGCTAGGCTGTCGCCCATTGAGGTTCAAGCCAAATGCCGAGGGACTCGGCGCTACTTCTTGTCGGTCGTCGACTGGCCGGTCGCCAACTGAATCAGAGCCGCGATCCGATCAGTGGAATCAGCGACCTGGCCCAACATCTGCATAGCGGACGCCCCTGGCCGTACTGCGGCGGCAACCTGATTGGCGGCATTCTGCGCCATCTCCACCGCAACGTTCTGGGCCACGGCGAAACGGGTCGCGGCGTCGTCCTGGTAGATGAAGCCGTAGGTTGGATAGGTTGAAGACCCCAATCCGCGTGACGGATCGTACCAAACCTTGACCTGGCTCCAGTCACCGGCCGGCGAGACATCGATCACCGTAACATTTTGCTCGACCTGCCCCCGGGCGCCTTCGATGATCGACCAATTGGCATGGGTGATCTGAATTATGCGGTCAGTCAGAACCTGGCTGACCACGGCCACATGACCAAGGCGCATGCGACCCGTCGGTTTGAAACACAGTACCGCGCCAGCCTTGGGAGTGAAGCCCGTCTGATAGTGACCAGCGGCCTGCTGCCACCAAGTATGGGCATCTCCGAAAATCTGGATACCGGACATCAGGCGCGCGAACGGAACGCATTGCCAATAGGATTCAGCCGACGCGCCCATTGGGCTAAGGCAAAGCAAGAACGCGGCGCCGATGGAACCCAGGATGGCTCGGATGCGTTTTCTCATCTTCGAAAATTCTCCCCCGCGGATCGGCCTTAGGGGTAACCGTCGCACGGCCATATGAAAAGAGTGTTTATGCGTTGGCCGAGTCGCTTTTTCGTGAAAACGCTTCATTCATCATCGCCCTCGCACAGGAGCGAGGTGTGATCTCAGAGTCTCGATCAAGATACGACAGCGGACATTTGACGCCATTTTTGGCCTTTCCATCGGGATTTCTAGCGTATTCTCACGACTCCATCACCTAGATTGACTGAACTACGATCTATTTTATCCGGAATTGTTATGTATTGTCCCACCGATTTCAGTTTTCATGCTACGGTTAGTGCGTTTTCGCACGTTCCCCATTTTGTCGGCCGCGACCCAAAGCCTTACGATCCTGTAATATCATCCGTTGTCTGCCGGACTTTCCGGGTCAACTAGGCAAATGTGCCTCACCCAACGGCGCCCAAAAATGCGGCGATCCGTCGCGGCGATCGCGATCATTTCCTAGGCTCCGGGCCTTTTTCGGCTTCGGCGTTTTTGGGACGTCGAGTTCAGAATCTCAACAAAGAGGGAGAACGCGATCGCGAAATAGATGTAGGCGCGCGGAATATGGAACCCGAGCCCGTCGGCGATCAGGGCCACGCCGATAAGCAGAATGAAGGACAGCGCCAGCATCTTCGTGGTCGGCCGCTCGTGGATAAACCGCTCTACGGGTTCGGCGGCGAACAGCATCACCAGGGTCGAGGCGACAACGGCGCCGATCATGATCGGCAGATCATTGGTCATACCCACAGCCGTGATCACGCTATCTAGCGAAAAGACGATATTGATCAGGCCGATCTGAAACACCACGGCCGTCATGCTCGACCACTGTGGGGTCTCCGGCACGGGCTCCGTCGCCCCTCCGCCAGCGGCCCCGTCCATCGCTTCGTGAATCTCTCCTGTTCCTTTGGCCAGCAGGAACAGGCCTCCGGCGATCAGGACGACGTCCTTGATCGTGAAAACACGGCCCATGATCTGAATAAGATGCATATCGAGGCTCGACGCCCAGACAAGGCTGACAAGCATGAGAATTCTCAGCAGCATAGCTAGGGAAAGGCCTATGCGCCGCCCCCTTGGACGTTTCTCTGGAGGCAGCCGCTGGATCGCCACCGCCAGGAAAACGATATTGTCTATGCCTAGAACCACCTCAAGAAAGGTGAGCGCCGCGAACGAGGCGAAGGCTTCCCCAGTCAGGAAATGAGACATCACTCCTTATGGTCGGCCCGGACCATAAGGATCAACCTCTGTACCGCGTGATCATCCGAGAATGTCAAAGAAAGCTGTAGGGATCGACGTCGATGGTCAGCCTGACGCGCGACGGAATTTTCACCCTCGCGCGCCACGCGGCCAAAAACGACTGGAGATCGACTGACCGCTCCGATCGCACGAGAAATCGCTTGCGTCGCAGGCCTCGGACCAGAGCCAGTGGGGCATCGGCCGGCCCATAGATGATCACGCCATCTCCGTTGGGCGCCGCTGCTGCCAGTGCGCGGGCGAAGGCCTCCAACGCCATCGGATCTGGCCCAGAAAGAATCAAAGCGGCCAGACGTCCGAACGGCGGCAGGCCGACAGCCTCTCGTTCGGCCAGCTCAATAGCCATGAAGCCGTCCCGGTCCCCCGCGGCGATGGCCTGCATCACCGCATGGTCTGGCGCCCAGGTCTGGATGAGCGCCCGACCAGGGCGTTCCTGTCGGCCCGCCCGGCCGGATACCTGGGTCAGGAGTTGGTAGGTGCGTTCAGCGGCCCTCAGATCGCCGCCTCTCAGGCCAAGGTCGCCATCGACCACGCCGACCAGGGTCAAGGCAGGAAAATTGTGCCCCTTGGCCGCTGCCTGGGTGGCCACCATGATGTCGAACTCGCCCAGGGCCATGGCCTCGATCATCGCCCTAGCGGCGGCGGCGTCGGTAACCGTATCGGATGAAAACACCGCCAGGCGCGCTTGTGGAAACCGCGACCGAGCCTCCTCCTCCACGCGTTCGACGCCGGGACCGATAGAAATCAGGCTGTCCTTGGCCCCGCAATGAGGGCAGCAGGCCGGCTTGACCATGGAGTAGCCGGTGAGATGACAGACCAGGCGGCCGGTATAGCGATGCTCGACCAACCAGGAATCGCTGTCGGGCGCCCTCATCCGCTCTCCGCAAGCACGGCAGAGAACCAGCGGGGCGTAGCCGCGCCGATTGAGGAACAAGAGCGCCTGCTCACCCCTCTCAAGGGTCTGAGCCATTGCCGCCGTGAGCCGTGGCGACAACCACTGCCCGGCCTCGGGCGGAGACTCGCGGAGGTCTACCAGCTCGATGGACGGCATCCGGGCAGCTCCATGCCGATCCCCAAGCCGGAGCCAGCGATAGCGCCCGGTCTGGGCGTTGTACAGAGTCTCCAGAGACGGCGTGGCCGACGCCAGAACGACCGAGCAATCTTCGATCTTAGCCCGCGCCACGGCGAGATCTCGGGCCTGGTAGATGAACCCTTCTTCCTGTTTGTAGGATCCGTCGTGTTCCTCATCGACAATGATCAGCCCAAGGCGGCCGAACGGCAGAAACAGGGCCGAACGTGCACCGACCACGATACGCGCCTCGCCCGTCGCCACCGCTTCCCAGGTCTCCCGGCGTCGGGTCGGAGACACGCCGGAATGCCACTCCGCGGGTGCGCCACCGAACCGCGACGCGAAACGATCAATCACCGCCTGGGTGAGCGCGATCTCCGGCAAGAGCACCAGAACCTGCGCGCCGGGGTCGGCTTTTAGCACTAATGCCGCAGCCTCGAGATAAACCTCAGTTTTTCCCGAACCGGTCACGCCGTCCAGCAGAGTGACCGTAAATCGACCCTCTCCAACCGTATGGCCCAGAGCCGCTGCGGCCGCGGCCTGGCTGGGGTTCAGGATAGAACCTGGCAGGTCCGGGTCGGGCGCCGTGAACGGCGAATGCCTCTCCATCTCGACCACGCAGAGACACCCTTGCTCCAGCAGAGCCCTGATGACGCCGTCCGAAACGGCGGCCATCCTGGCCAATTCAGCCCGTCCCAACGGAACTGACGCCGCATCCAACACCCGACTCCGGCTGGGCGTGGAACGCCCCGGTCTTTTGCCAGTCGCCACGACCCTGCGCTCAAGTCTGGGACGCGGAGCGTTCAATCCGCGCAAGGCGATAGCCAACGGCGCGCCAGGCGAATCGACCGCGTATTTCGCGGCCCAATGCACGAACGCCAGCGTCCCCTTCGGAAAGCGGGGCTCATCCAGACGCGAAGCCACAGGCTTGAGCGGGCGGTTTGCGCCCACGCCGTCCCGCACCAACTCCACGACTCCACGAAGAGTCCTCGGCCCCAAGGGCACGGCCACCATGTCACCGGGGGCCAAGTCCATGCCCTCGGGTTCCGCGTAGTCGAACCCTTCGGGCAACCTCAGCGGCAGCAACACCTGAACGACGCGTCCGACCTTCGAATCCTCATGCGCACCCATTTGTCGTAGGTCGCGCTTTCCGCGCCCGGCCGCAACCCAGCGTTAACCGCTCGAAGTCGATGATTGGGTGTTGCGGACTTGCGCGCTGGCGAGTCTCGGGAATCGGGGAACCAAGGGGTCATGTCGATGGATTTGATTGAGGCGGACGAGATGATCTCCTCGCCCAGTCGGGATGATCGCGAGACGGTTCGCGATGCTCTACTCGCAAATTCAGGCTGGCTGCGGGACGATCCGCAACTCCTCGCCGACCTCGGCCTGCGACTTGACGCCGCCAACATAGTTGATTTCGGCCCGGTCGCCCTATCCAGGGTGAGTGCGGCCCACCAGCGCGAATCCAGTGAGCGCATCCGTCTTGAGACTATGGCGCGGGCGAACTACGCGGCCCAGACCCAAACCCACGCAGCCGTAACCGATGTCTTGCAAGCCGACGGTTTGGCCGACCTCGCTCTCCGCGTCGATCAACTGGCTCGCGAGCGATTCGGCCTCGTTATGGGCTCCCTCGCGCTTGAGGGAGATGGAACCCCGGCCGGCTGGCTTACCTTGGTGGAGGGCCAAAGCGATCTTCTCTTGGGCGACGGCAATACGGCGCGCATGGGGTGCATCCCGACGGCCGCGGGTCTTTTTGGTATACATGCGCCGCAAATCCAGAGCGTCGCCCTGACCCGGCTGGCGCTCTGGAATCCGACGCGCGCGGGCGTCATGGCGTTTGGCTCTTTCGACGCGGAGGCCTTCACACCCGAGATGGGGGCCGAACTCGTCACTTTCCTCGGCCGAATCGTCGAGCATACGGCCCAGCGATGGCCGACGCCCTGACCGCCCGAGACGCCTTGAACGCCTGGCTAGGCTACCTGGCCAGGGAGCGGCGTGTCAGTCCACGAACCCTGGAGGCTTATAAGGGCTGCGTCACGGCCTATCTGGACTTCCTGCAAAGCCACCGGGGCGACTCCGTCGCGCTCGCAGATCTGGCTGCCATCAGCACCGCCGATCTGCGCGCCTATCTGTCCAGTCGCCGCGGCGGCGACCACGCGCTCACCGCGCGCTCGCTTTCCCAGGCTCTTTCGGCCATCCGCTCGTTCCATCGCTTTCTGGACCATCGGCTGGCGACGCCCAATAGCGCCATACAGCTGGTGCGAAGCCCAAGAGTCAGACCCGGCGCGCCCCGCCCGGTCTCCGAAGATCAAGCCCTCGGCTTGATTCGCGAGGCGGGCGACGACGCACAAGGCCCGCCTTGGGTCCGTGCCCGGGACCAAGCCATCCTGACATTGCTCTGGGGATGCGGCCTGCGAATCTCCGAGGCCCTCAGTCTGCAACGCCGAGACGCGCCGGCGCCCGACTCCCTGCGGATCGTCGGCAAGGGCGGCAAGACGCGCCTGGCTCCGGTCCTGCCCAGGGTTCGCGAGGCAATCGACATCTATCTGGGTCTCCTACCCTTTTCACTGGAGCCCGATGACGCCTTGTTCCGCGCTAACCGGGGCGGTGCGCTGGGCCCCCGCCAAGTGCAAGGCCTGGTGCAGGGCCTACGCGCCCGTCTCGGGCTCTCCGAACGGGCGACGCCCCACGCCCTTCGTCACGCCTTCGCCACGCATCTTCTGGGCGCCGGCGCTGACTTGCGGTCGATCCAGGAACTCCTCGGCCACGCTTCCCTATCCACGACTCAGAGGTACACCGCCGTCGACGCCACCGGTCTGCTCAGGGCCTATTCGGACGCTCACCCCCGCCCATGATGGTCGCTCGCCTTAAAGCCCTCAGATCACCCGCAGAAGCGCCAGCAATACCATAACCGTGCCGGTCAGGCCCACCGCCCAGATGAGAGGCCTGATCATCGGAACGCCGGCGAGGTAGACCCCGGCATGGACGACACGCGAATAGAAGAACAGTTCCGCCCCCAGCACCGTCCAGTGGTTTGAGATCTGCGCGACCGCCGCCGCCAAAACCAGCGGCGCGAAGATGGTCAGGCCTTCGCGATGGTTGTTGACCACCCGGACCATACGGGCCTGAAAAGGCTTGGGCGGCGGCAGGTTGTCTCGCGGACCGGCCATGGGCGACAGACCCTGCGCAACGACACCCGCTAACGCCTGGGCCAGCACCAGAACCAACAGCAGCGCCGCCGAATAGACAAGCATCGTCAATTCGACGCTCATTTTCCACCTCCCATGGCTAATGAGCCATTGCCCAGCCATAGCGCGCGCACCGCTTCTCGCCGTCAAGCCCGCACCTGGAAAGCGGGGCCGTTGGACTACATCGCCCGTACGATCAGGACTGCATCGTCCAGCCTTCGACCCCCATGGCCGCCTGCCGCAGCGCCTCGGATCGGGTGGGATGAGGGTGACAGGTTCGGGCGACGTCTTCCGAAGCCGCCGAGAACTCCATCGCCACGCAATATTCGCCGATCATCTCGCTGACGTCCGGACCGATCATATGGACCCCGAGAATCCGGTCGGTGGCTGCGTCCGCCAGCACCTTTACGAAACCCTCGGCTTCATGATTGACCTTGGCGCGCGAGTTGGCCGTGAAGGCGAATTTACCTACCTTATACGCCACCCCTTCGGCCTTGAGCTCCTCCTCGGTCTTTCCCACGCAGGCGACTTCCGGAAAGGTGTAGATGACGTTGGGGATCACGTCGTAGTTCACGTGGCCGGCCCTCCCGGTGATGATCTCAACACAGGCGACCGCCTCATCCTCGGCCTTGTGCGCGAGCATCAGGCCATGGGTGACGTCGCCAACCGCATAGACGCCCGGCGCGCTGGTCGCGAAATGGTCGGTCTCGATGAAACCACGTTTGTCGGGAACGATGCCTACCGTCTCGAGACCCAGATGGTCGGTAACGGGCTGGCGGCCGATCGCCAGCAGCACATAGTCGGCGCTTAAGGTTTCGGACGCGCCGCCCGCGACAGGCTCCACCGTCAGATCCACGCCATCGGGCCGCGCCGTCGCCCCGGTTACCTTCGCGCTGAGCTTGAACGCCATGCCTTGGCGGGTCAGCGACCTCTGGAGGGTCTTCGCCGTCTCCTGGTCGAGCCCGGGGGTGATGCGGTCCAGGAATTCCACCACGGTGACCTTGGCGCCCAGGCGTCTCCAAACCGAACCTAACTCCAGGCCGATGACGCCGGCGCCAATCACGATCATCGATCCCGGAACCTCGGGCAGCGCCAGCGCGCCGGTCGAATCGACGATACGTTGCTGGTCCACGGCCACCCCGGGCAGCGGCGATGGCCGCGAGCCCGAGGCGATGATGATCGATTTCGCCTCCAGGATGGCCTTCGACCCATCGGCGGCGATGACCTCAACCTTGCCTGGACCCGCCAGCCGACCGGCCCCCTTAAGCCAATCGACCTTGTTCTTCTTGAACAGGAACTCGATCCCCTTGGTCAGCTGGCCGACCGAATCGGTCTTCTGCTTCATCATCGTCGGCAGATTGAGCTTCGGGGTCACTTCGATCCCCAAGCCGGCGAAATCCTTGTTCGCCAGGTCGAACATCTCGGAGGCGTGGAGCAGCGACTTCGACGGAATACAGCCGACGTTCAGACAGGTGCCGCCGAGCGTCTCGCGCATCTCGACGCAGGCCACCTTCAGGCCAAGCTGGCCGGCACGGATGGCGCCGTTGTAACCGCCGGGCCCGCCGCCGATGATGATCAGGTCATAGTCGGCCATACAGTGTTCTCTTCCTCGTGGAACCCGGTTTTACCCGGTCAGATTTCAAGCAGCAGTCGCCGGGGGTCCTCGATGTTGTCCTTGACCTTGACCAGGAAGGTCACGGCGCCCTGGCCGTCCACCACCCGGTGATCATAGGACAGCGCCAGATACATCATTGGCCGGATCACCACCTGCCCGTTCATCGCCACCGGACGGTCCTGGATCTTGTGCATACCCAGGATGCCCGACTGCGGCGCGTTGAGGATCGGGGTCGACATCAGCGATCCGTAGACGCCGCCATTGGAGATGGTGAACGTGCCACCCTGCAGGTCGTCCATGGCCAGCGCGCCATCGCGGGCCTTCTTGCCCAGAGCGGCGATCGAGGCCTCGATTTCCGCCAGACTCATCGCGTCGGCGTCCCGCACCACGGGGACGACCAGCCCCCTTTCAGTGCCGACCGCGACGCCAATGTCATAGTGGTTTTTGTAGATCAGATCCTGGCCATCAATCTCGGCATTGACGGTTGGCACTTCTTTCAGGGCCGCGACGCAGGCTTTCACGAACAGCCCCATGAAGCCCAGCTTGACGCCGTGCCGCTTCTCGAAACTGTCTTTGTATTGATTGCGCAATGCCATCACGGCGGTCATGTCCACCTCGTTGAACGTAGTCAGCATCGCGGCGGTCTGCTGCGCCTCCTTCACCCGCCGGGCGATCGTCTGCCGCAGGCGGGTCATCCGTACCCGCTCCTCGCGGGCGGCCGGCGCCCTGGGGACGGCCGGAGCGATCGGCTGGAGGCTGGGCGCGAGCGCCGCCACCGCCGCGACAGGTGTCACGACCGGGGCTGGAGTCGGGGCAGGCGCTGGCGACGACTTGGCTTCCATGGCTGCGATGGCATCGCCCTTGGTGATCCGGCCGTCCTTTCCGGCGCCGACGATGGCCGCCGGATCGAGATCGTTTTCAGTCACGATCCGCTGAACGGAAGGGGACAGAGGCAGGGTTTTGGCCAGGGCAGGCGTGGGCGCCGCAGCCGGAGTGGAAGCGGCGGCGACTGGGGCCGGCGCCGTCAATGTCGGCTGGACTCCGGAGCCCGCGCCTACCCGGCCAAGTCTCTGTCCCGGCAGCACGGTCGCACCTTCCTCGGCGTCGATCTCGCTCAGTACACCGTCTTCTGGGGCCACCACCTCAAGACTGACCTTATCGGTTTCAAGCTCGACCAGAACCTCGTCGCGCTTTACGGCGTCGCCGGCTTTCTTAGCCCAGCGCGCTACCGTCGCCTCGGTGACCGACTCGCCAAGGGCAGGGGTCATGATGTCAGTCATGGCTTAGAAAGCTCCAGGTCTGGGATCACGTCTACCCACGGCGAGAACCGCGATCGGCGCGGACGGCCAATACGCCGTTTTCTCGTATCAGGCGAACGCAAGCGCGAGGAAGGTCTGCAATTCCTTGACGTGGCGGGTCATCAGGCCCGCGGCCGTCGACGCTGACGCCGGGCGGCCCACGTAGCGGGCGCGCTTGGCGGCGATGTTCAGCTTTGCGAGGGTGAGTTCCAGCCACGGGTCGACAAAGGTCCAGCCGCCCATATTCTTGGGCTCTTCCTGGCACCAGACCAGTTCGGCGTTCTTGAACCGGGCCAGTTCGGTGCTGAGCGACTTCACCGGCCATGGATAGAACTGTTCCAGGCGCATCAGATAGACGTCGTCCACGCCGCGTTTTTCACGTTCGTCGAGCAGGTCGAAATAGACCTTCCCCGAACACAGCACGACTCGCCGGATATCATCCTCCACCTTCAGTTGACTGGTGGTGTGGCGGCCATATTCGGCATCGTCGCGCAGGACGCGGTGGAATGAGGAGCCCTCCGCCATGTCGGCGAGGCTCGACACCGCCTTCTTGTGCCGCAGCAGCGACTTGGGCGTCATCATGATCAGCGGCTTGCGAAACTCACGCATGATCTGGCGGCGTAGGATATGGAAATAGTTGGCTGGCGTCGTGCAGTTGGCCACCTGCAGATTGTCTTCGGCGCACAGTTGCAGGTACCGCTCGAGACGCGCCGAAGAGTGTTCGGGTCCCTGTCCCTCGTAGCCATGGGGCAGCAGCATCACCAGACCTGACATCCTGAGCCATTTACGCTCGCCGGACGAAATGAACTGATCGATCACCACCTGGGCGCCATTGGCGAAATCGCCGAACTGCGCCTCCCAAAGGGTGAGTGTTTTGGGATCGGTCAGCGAGAAGCCATATTCGAAGCCCAGCACCGCCTCTTCCGAGAGCGCGGAATCCAACGCCTCGAAGTGGGCCTGTCCGGGACGTAGATTCGACAGCGGCGTATAGTGCCGGTCAGTGGTCTGGTCGATAAGGTCGCAATGCCGCTGGACGAAGGTCCCGCGGACGCTGTCCTGGCCGGAAAGACGCACTGGCACGCCCTGGTCCAACAGGCTGGCGAAGGCCAGATGTTCGGCCGTCGACCAGTCGATATTTTCTCCAGTCTCGATCGCCGTCCGACGCCCGTCGATCACCCGCGCCACGGTCTTGTGGGCGTCGAGCCCCTCGGGGATAGCGGTGAATTTCATCCCCAGATCGAGCAGCTTCTGTTTCGCTACCGCGGTATTACCGCGCCGTTCCTCGCCGTCGGCCAGCGCCAGGCCCGCCCATTTTCCATCCAGCCAATCGGCCTTGTCGGCGTGCCAAGTCTTGCCTGCCTCGAACTCGGCGTCGAGATAGGCGGCAAACTCGGCCACCCAATCATCGATCTCCTTGGCCGTGGCCACGCCCTCGCTGATCAAGCGCTGAGAATAGATCTCCCGCGTCGAGGCGTGACCCCTGATTTTTTTGTACATCAGGGGCTGGGTCATCGTCGGATCGTCGCCCTCATTGTGGCCGAACCGCCGATAGCAGAACATGTCGATCACCACGTCCTTGCCGAACTGTTGGCGGTATTCCACCGCCACCTTGGCCGCAAAGGTCACAGCCTCGGGGTCGTCGCCATTGGCGTGAAAAATCGGCGCCTCGACCATCAGTGCGCTGTCGGAAGGATAGGGGCTGGTACGGCTATAGGTCGGGCTGGTGGTGAAGCCGATCTGATTGTTGACGATGAAATGGATGGCTCCGCCGGTACGATAACCGCGTATGCCCATCAAGTTGAAACATTCAGCCACCACGCCCTGACCGGCGAAGGCGGCATCGCCATGCATCAACAAAGGCAGCACATGGCCGCGGCCGAATGTCGGATTCTGTCGGAGGGTGAACGCCTGTTTGGCGCGCACCTTGCCCAGCACAACCGGATTGACGATCTCCAGGTGACTAGGGTTGGCTGTCAGCGACAGGTGGACCTCGTTATCGTCGAAGCCGCGATCCGACGACGCTCCCAGATGGTATTTGACATCGCCCGACCCCTCGATGTCGCTAGGCAGGGACGAACCTCCCTGGAATTCGTGAAAAATCGCGCGATAGGGCTTGGCCATCACCGCCCCCAGCACATTCAACCGGCCGCGATGGGGCATGCCGATGACGATATCCTGAACCCCCAGGGCGCCACCCCGCTTGATGATCTGCTCCATGGCCGGCACCGCCGCCTCGGCGCCATCGAGACCGAAGCGTTTGGTTCCAGGGTAGCGTTTGGCAAGGAACCGCTCGAAGCCCTCGGACTCGATCAGCTTCTTCAGGATCGCGATCTTACCTTCGCGCGTGAAGCTGATTTCCTTGTCCCGCCCCTCGATGCGACGCTGAAGCCAGGCTTTTTCTCGCGGATCGGTGATGTGCATATATTGCACGCCGAAGGTTCCGCAGTAGGTGCGTTTGAGAATGGCCAGTATGTCGCGAAGCGTCGTGGTCTCCAGGCCCAGCACGTAATCGAGGAAAATCGGCCGGTCGTGATCGGTCTCCGCAAAGCCGTAGGTCGCGGGGTCCAGTTCGCTGGCGTCCCCGACGGTCACCGCCAAGCCAAGCGGGTCAAGCGTGGCTTTCAGATGCCCTCGCATGCGATAGGCGCGGATCATCATGATGGCGCGCAGCGAATCCAGCGTGCGGGCCCTAACCTCGTCCGGACTGGCCGCGGGCGCGCGCTGGGCGATGCGCTCGGTCAGTTTGGCGTCTACCGCCGGCCACAGTCCGTCGATCGCCGACAGCCAGTCGGGCCGGACCTCAGGCAATGGATCAGGCGTCCAGGCGGGAGGTTCTCCAGCGTGCCGGATCGCCTCCTTGCTGTCGGCGAGGGAAGCGAAAAAGGCGCGCCAGGACGGCTCCACCGACGAAGGGTCAGCCGACCACCGCGCGTACAGATCCTCCACGAAATCAGCGTTGCCGCCATACAGAAATGACGTCTCGGCCAGTATTCCGCTTAGCCGTCCAGCATCGTCCGCCATGGGTCTCTCACCTCGCGCCCCGCTGAAAGCGGCGACGGCATACGACAGAGTGTCGCGCAAAGGGTTGGTTTTCGGTGAACCTCATCGCCTGTTTTGGTAACCAAAATACGGCGCCAAGCGATTTAAGATCGGAGTTTGGCCTGTATTCAACCAATGACAAGCATGGGCGCCGCGTAAACGGCCGTCTATCGCCCGACAGACTCAGGTGTCGCTCGAACCACCGTCATCCCATCCACCCTGGTCGCCGGCGCCGAAGTCACCGCCACCACGATCACCATCATCCTCATAGTAGTTGTTGATCACCTCGGTCGGCCCGCCGCCGAAACCGCCCCCTCCGAAGCCACCGCCAAACCCCCCTCGTCCCCCGCCGAAAAGGCTTGAAAGACCTTCGAACAGAAAGGCGCCGCCGGCCACGCCAGCCGCTGTCGTGCCAGCGCTGCGCAGGAAACTGCTCAGGCCACCGCCACCCGAAAACGGGCCGGACCCGATGTAACCACGTCCCTGCACGGGCGCCGGTTGGGGTTGCCATTGCGGCTGCGGCGAAGCCGCCTGAGCCCAGGGGCTGGCCCCGCCGAGAAAAGATCCGCTCGATGCCGGCGCGGGAACACCGCGCAACTGGTCTCGCAGAGAGGCGATCTGATCCTGGGCCGCGTGCAGCGCCTGGTCGGACATGATGGCGTGCTGAACCAGCACATAGGGCGCCTCTGGAGAGGTCCGCAACGCGTCGAGGATCATGGTTTCGGCTTCGGCGTCTTTGATCACGCCCCTGGTCTGGACCAGATCCTGCAGGAAGCGCTGCAAGAGCGCGCGTTCGTCGGGAGTCATGCTGTATTCCTTACATAGCCTCGCGGGAGCCTATGTGGGGAGCGCGGGGGGCGCCGTCCAGAGGATGGCGGGATTAGCCGCCGCGCAGCACCTCCAGCAAAGTTTCGCCAAGCGCCGCCGGTGAGGGTGAAACCCTGATGCCGGCGGATTCCATAGCCTTAATCTTATCTTCGGCGCCGCCTCGGCCACCTGAAATGATCGCTCCGGCATGACCCATGCGGCGACCTGGCGGTGCGGTGCGACCGGCAATAAAGCCGACCATGGGTTTCTTGATTGGATGTGTCTTGATGAACTCAGCCGCGTCCTCCTCGGCCGATCCTCCGATCTCGCCGATCATGATGATCGACTCCGTGGCCCCGTCATTCAGGAACATGTCCAGCACATCGATGAATTCGGTGCCCTTCACCGGGTCGCCGCCGATGCCTACGGCCGTCGTCTGGCCCAGGCCCACCTGGCTGGTCTGGAACACGGCTTCATAGGTCAACGTGCCAGACCGCGAGACCACGCCGACTGAACCGTTGCGGAAGATATTGCCGGGCATGATACCGATCTTGCACTGGTCCGGGGTCAGCACGCCGGGGCAATTGGGCCCGATCAGCCGAGACTTCGAACCCTGAAGTGCACGCTTCACGGCGATCATGTCGGCCACCGGAATACCTTCGGTGATGCAGACGATCAGGCCGATTTCAGCGTCGATGGCCTCCAGGATAGCGTCTGCGGCAAAGGGCGGCGGCACATAGATCACGCTGGCGTCCGGCGCGGTGGCCCTGACCGCCTCGTCAACCGTGTCGAAGATCGGCAGGCCCAGATGCGTCGAACCGCCCTTGCCGGGCGAGGTGCCCCCGACCATGATCGTACCATAGGCGATCGCCTGTTCGGTGTGGAACGTGCCTTGCGCCCCAGTCACGCCTTGGCAGATGACCCGGGTGCTCTTGCCGATGAGAATGGACATGCGTCTCGCTTTTGACTCTTGGGAGGACTGGAAGCCCGAGGTTCGAGGGCCTCGCGGCTACTTCTTGATGACCAGCAGATCAACCAGCGTGCCGTTCGCGTCACCTGAAACCGTAAGGATTTCCAGGCCCGCGCCGCTGGCGGCGGCATCATACTCGCTCGCCGCGAGCGCATGGTGCGCGCCGTCCTTGTCGGTGAACCGATAGACCGCCTTCTTGTTATCGGCGCCATCGGCGGGAGGGAACGCCAGCCAAGCGCTCGCCGCTGTGCGCAAGGCGTCGAAGTCGCTCTTGGCGACGTGCACGGTGCAGGCGCTGACCTTCACACCCTTGGCGGTGGCGCCATACCAGGCCGAAAGCACCAGTCCGACCCCCCCCGCGTTGGAGCCTCGGGTCAGACGCTCGCCGATCGTCACGCCAGGCATGGCCGAATCCGTGGTCGCCTCGGCGGCCCCCCAGGCATGGGCGTCAGCCGCGGCGCGAACAGCCGCGAAATCACCGGCGGGTTCGCCACAGACCGTCGTAAAGGCCGCGAAGGCCGGATTCGGCGCCGCCGCAAGCCCGGAAACAGGCGCGACACAAAGTACGAGAGCTGTCAGGGCCGCTGCGACCAGGGCGGACTTCGAGAGGTTCACGCACGCTTCCTTGTTCTTATGTTCAGGCGAGGCGAACCCTTAGGCCATGCGTCCCGCCGCGCAAAGCTTGGAAATCCGGTGTTCGAGGTAGCCTCAGGCCGCCGCGCGCACCGCCGCGACGATCTTCGCGGCGCCGTCGGCCAAGTCGTTGGCGGCAATGACGTTGAGGCCGCTGTCATTGAGAATTTTCTTTCCCAGGTCGACGTTGGTGCCCTCAAGCCGCACCACCAGCGGCACGGTCAGGCCGATTTCCTTCACGGCCGCGATCACGCCCTCGGCGATGATATCGCAACGCATGATGCCGCCGAAGATATTGACCAATATGCCCTTCACGTTCGGATCGGTGGTGATGATCTTGAACGCCGCCGTCACCTTTTCCTTCGAGGCGCCGCCGCCCACGTCGAGGAAATTGGCTGGCTCGGCGCCATAGAGCTTGATGATGTCCATGGTCGCCATGGCCAGACCGGCGCCGTTTACCATGCAGCCAATCTCGCCATCGAGGGCAATGTAGGAAAGGTCGTATTTCGACGCCTCGATCTCTTTGGCGTCTTCTTCGGTCTCATCGCGCAGGGCGGCGATGTCCTTGTGGCGATAGAGGGCGCTGTCGTCGAACGACACCTTGGCGTCGAGCACTACCAGCTTTCCCTCGCCGGTGACGATCAGCGGATTGACCTCCAGCATGCTCATATCGTCCTGGACGAAGGCCTTGTAGAGCGCCGGCAGCAGCGCGCGGGCCTGTTTGGCCTGATCGCCGGTCAGTTTGAGGGCCTTGGCGAGCGCCTGGGCGTGATGCGGCCACACGCCGGTGGCCGGATCGATCGAAAAGGTGATGATCTTCTCGGGCGTCGAATGGGCCACCTCTTCGATATCCATGCCACCCTCGGTCGAAGCGACGACGGAAACCCGGCTGGTCTCCCTGTCCACCAGCAGCGACAGATAGAGTTCGCGTTCGATCGCCGCGCCTTCCTCGATATAGATTCGGCTGACGACGCGGCCCTTGGGTCCGGTCTGATGGGTCACCAGGGTCATGCCCAGCATCCGCTCGGCCTCGGCGCGCACACCCTCGAGGGATTTCACCACCTTAACACCGCCGCCCTTGCCGCGGCCGCCGGCATGGATCTGCGCCTTGACGACCCATACCGGACCGCCGAGCTTTTCCGCGGCGGCTACCGCCTCGTCGACCGTAAACGCGGCAAAGCCCTTTGGCACTGGAACCCCGAACGTCGCGAGAACGGCCTTGGCCTGGTGTTCGTGAATGTTCATGGCGAGGTCCGGGTCCGATTGGGAGGAAGGCGCGCCGGTTATAGGTACCGCCTCTCAGGCGCGCAACGGCCAGCCTTAGGGCTTCGACGCCTTGCCCATCACCGCCGTGGCGCGGCGTTCGAGCTTGCCCCAGCCGACGCGATAGCCGCGGATGGCGGTGATCACCGACTTCACCACGACATAGTACATCAGCTGTCGGTAGCCGAACCTCTGGATCGGTAGCCAGATCAGGTCCGGCCAGGGCGCCTTGCGTTCAAGAGCCATCCCCAGTGCGCCGGCTGACAGATCCAGAAAGATGAAAGCCGCCCAATAGAACACCGAACGTATGAAATTATCGGGCGACCACTCCACCGGGTGAAACGCGCGGCCGTAAACCGACCAGATCAGCGATGAGACGATCGCCAGATCCACCAACGGCGCCGCGACCGTCAGAAAGATCTGGAACAGCCAGATCTGCGGCAGGGCCACGAACCCCAACACCGGCCTTTGCCGATTGAACAGCGCCGAACGGTGCTTCCAAAGGCATTGCAGAGTCCCGAACGACCAGCGGAATCGCTGATTGAGCAGGCCCTTCACTGTGTCGGGCGCCTCGGTGTAGGCTCGGGCCGAGGAATCGAACTCCACCCGCCAGCCGGCTCGCTGGACCGCCAGGGTCAGGTCCTGATCCTCCGCCAGGGTGTCGGCGGGATAACCGCCAAGATCTTCCAGCACCGAGCGCCGCCACGCCCCCACGGCGCCCGGCACCACCGTCACCGCCCCCAGGGCCGCCAAGGCGCGCCGCTCGAGGTTCTGGGCTGTTACATATTCCAGGGCCTGCCAGCGGGTGATCAGATTGAGCCGGTTACCCACCATGGCGTTGCCGGCCACCGCTCCCACTTTTGGATCGACGAACCAGCGCGCCAGGCGAGGCAGGGTGTCGGACGGAAACAGGGTGTCGGCGTCCAGGGCCACCACGATATCGCCGCCGGTCTGCAGCAGGCCGCGATTCAGCGCCCGAGCCTTGCCGCCGTTTTCGAAGGTAAGCAGCTTGACTCGGGGCTCGTCGCCGAACGCCTCGCGCACCACCGTCGAGGTGCCATCCTTGGAGCCGTCGTCGAGCACCAGCACCTCAAGGCGCCTCCACTCCGAGCCCAGGATCCGGCGCACGGATTCGACAATGACTTTCTCTTCGTTGAAACACGGTATCAGCACGCTGATCAGTGGACCGGTCTCTGGATCCAGCATCGGCGGTTCACGGCCACCTTCCCGCGCCCTGTGCCACAGCGCCAGAACCGCCATGAATACCAGCCGCGCGAGGCCCAGCACGATGGCCACCAGGAACAGGCCCTCCATGCCTACGTTAACATACCGGAAGAAACTGAAGCCCAGATTGTCGAGCGCCAGGTCCAGCGAGCTGCGGGAGGTCTTCGGCAGGCCGTCGGCCCGGCTCATGCCGGCCAGCTGCTCGATGGACACCAGGCGATAGCCATCGGCCCTAAGCGCATCGATCAGAGCGGGCAGTGCCTCGACAGTGTGGGCGCGGTCGCCGCCGGCGTCATGCAGCAGCACCACCTGGCCCGCGGCCTCTCCCGTCGCCTTCAGCCGTTCGAGCGTGCGCTGAACGATCAGCTTGGGGTCGGGTTTCTGCCAGTCGTCCGGATCGATCCGCAGGCCAGCGATCAGATAGCCGAAACTCTGCGCCACCTTCAACGGCTCCACTTCGCCCGGCGTTGATGGTTCGGCGTCTCCGAAATAGGGTGGTCGAAAGAAGCGCATGGAACGGCCGGTCAGTACCTCGAACAGCCGCTGGGTGGTGTTGATCTCCAGATTGGTCTGAGCGAGGGGCGTCACGGCGATGTTGGGGTGGGTCCAGGTGTGGTTACCCACCAGATGACCCTCGGCCACTTCGCGCTGCACGATGTCCGGCCGGGCCTGCATGTTCTGGCCGATTACGAAGAAGGTGGCGGGGGCCTGCTTGGCCTTCAGTACATCGAGGATCTTTGGCGTCCACCGGCCATCCGGTCCATCGTCGAATGTCAAGGCGACCCAGCCGGGGTGGGCGCCATAGCGATCGATTACATATTGGCTTGGCATGGTCTGGTAGGTTTCGCCGGCGATCAGGCCGGTCTGCGGGTCGATCTCCACAGAGCGCTTACCCCCCAGCGGGGATTGGTCGACATGCAGGATTTCACCCGTGCCATCAAAGGTCACCCCCAGGCTAGGCTCTATGTCCTCAAGCCCCACCGGCTTGGCCGAACCATAGGGTTGTTTGAAATACCGCCAGGCCGAGGGATCTTCGCCGCCCATCCGCCAGAGAGCGTAACCTTGGGGGCGATAGAGATCCGAAATCTTGACCTGGTTGAAGACGGTGGCCACGTC
This sequence comes from Caulobacteraceae bacterium, assembly GCA_025359665.1. GTDB lineage: Bacteria > Pseudomonadota > Alphaproteobacteria > Caulobacterales > Caulobacteraceae > Acaudatibacter. The sequence continues at coordinate 4,570 of JANYFU010000076.1, read as the reverse complement.
CAGGAACCAGACCACGTGTTTGCGGTCGTCATCGTCTTTGTACTGGAAGCCAGGATTGAGCGCGTCGTCGTCGAGGCTGACATCGGCGCTGGCGTCGTGGGCCAGCTGCGTGGCGTCATAGAAGGTTACCGCTTCGGCCTTGGCTGGCCCCTTGTCGTCCGCCAGGGTCCAGTCGTAGCCATAGGCGCCGAAGGTCACCACGGTGTGAGACGGATCGAGTTCGCCCATGTCCAGGGCCAGGGTGCGTTCGAACCACTCCTGGGACGCGGTCGGGCCGGGATCGCCAGTGCCCCAGTGCTCGTCGTAGGCCATCAGCACCACGGTATCGGCGACCTGTCCGAACCGCCTCAGAGGCCAGGAGTCGTCGGCGAAGGGCACCGCGACCCAGATCTCGCGGCCGAGGGGCTTCAGCGCCGCGCGGGCCTTGGCCAGAAAGGCCGGATAGCGCGCCAGCGCCGGTTTGGAGAGATTCTCCAGATCGAAGACATAGCCCGCCCAGCCCCTCTGCTTGGCTAGCGTGACCAGATTTTGGATCAAGGCGTCCTGGGCGACGGGATAGAGCAGCAGGTTGTTCGCCAGAGGACCGTCGGAAATACCGTTATGGCCGTTATGCACCATGGGGAGGATCGACGGCGGTGCCTTGGCCCGCGCCACCAGCGCTTCGGCGAACGGATCGGAGGTGACGGCGACTCGTCCCAGAGACCCATCCAGCAGCACCCACTGCGGCGAGATCACATCCAGGTCGTTGACGTGTCGCCGCAGCGACACGCGCGAACTCTCGTCCCAGCTGACGTAGAATCCCACCGACAGCGGTCGAGCCGCGCCCCCGATCCTGGCTTTGGTCGGGTTTGGAATGCGCCGCCAACCGGCCGGGCGTTTGAATTTGTGCGCCGTCTCCACGTGCAGCGCCTGCAGAACCTGGGGGTCCTTCAGGCTCAGCCCGGGCAGACGGGGCGCGAACGCCAGCGTCGCGAAAAAAGCCGCCACAACCAAGGCGGATATGGACACGAATATGCCCAGACCGAAATTAGCCCGCTTTGCACGCCGGCCGGTGGGGTCGTGAAAAATGAAATCGTCCATGGTCGAGGCTTAGACTTCCCGGGCAGGGGCTCGCCCCATGCGGGCGGAAGATGACGAAAGAGCCGAATGTTGCAAGAGCGTCGTTTGAATGCGCCGCGACTTGACACCGTTCGGAGCGCCGGGTCTTCACAAACTTGGGGCCTCCTACTCCTGGTTTCCCGTCACCTCGGAAGTGGAGCCTGGCGGCTAAGTGCGCGAGCCCGATACGAATAGTCCATCCTCCTCCGGACCGTGGGTCCGGGTGTTTCGCCAGCTGCGGAACATCTGCGCCGGCGACTGGGCCAGAGTAGTGCTCGCCGCCAGCGTGGTCGCCGGGGTGATGGCCATATCGGGGGGTTTTGGAGCTAAGGCGGAGCCCGTCATCTTTCGCCTGGCTTATGGCGAGAGTCTCACCCTGGTTGGAGTAGGCCTCGGCTACTGCGGATCCCGTCTTCTGATCCCCCGACCGTGGTTCGAGACAAAGCCGATCATTTCCGCTGCTCTGATGACGCTGGTAGTCGGATTGCCGATGACGCTCGTCGCCGCCGCGGCGGCGGCCTGGACGCAAGGCAGGCCCCTTAGGTCTCCGATTCTGGTGGATGTCTTCCCGACCACCCTGGCCACAACGGGGGGTATCATTATGCTGGCTTTCCTGGTTCAGGCGCGCGCGCCGGTGGAGACCCACCAGTCGGCTCAGGGGGCCGCGCCCGCCCGGTTTCTAGCCCGGCTACCAGCCAGACTCTCCGGCGCGGCTCTTTGGGCGGTCCAGGCGGAGGACCACTACCTTCGGCTGCACACCTCCAAGGGCGAGGATCTGATTCTGATGCGATTGGCGGACGCCCTGGTTGAGCTGGAGGGTATCGAAGGCGCTCGCACCCATCGCTCCTGGTGGGTGGCCCGCGTGGCGGTGAAGGATATTGAGCGCGTCGAAGGTCGCGCGACCCTGACCCTCGCGGGCGGTCAGAAGGCGCCCGTCAGCCGCGCCTATCTCAAATCCCTCAAGGAAGCAGGCTGGTTCTAAAGCCTTGGATCTACGTCAGGAGGCGGGCATCGGCTTGTCGCCGTCGCCGACAACCATGAAGGGCGCCCAAAAATAGGGATGGGAGTGGTTGCGATCGTTCATCAGCGCGCGCTCGGCCCTGGCCAGGGCTTCAGCCTGGGAAACGCCCTTTTGTTTGAACAGGCCGATCATCAGCGCCTGAGTCATGGCCGAATCGACCTCCCAGTTCGACACCACCACGTTACGGGCGCCGGCCTCGACGAACGAGGTAACCAGTCCGCCGAGCGCCTCGCCATCGCCGGCCCCAAGCCGGATTAGGGATACGGGCCGGCCGCCACCCGGCGCTTGAACCACGGCCCCGCCACCGGCCTGAAGAGTCCGTCCGTGAGCGTTGCTGCCTGTGTTGCAGGCCGAGAGGACGACCATGTCGGCGTCCAGTCTGAGGCTGGTGATCTTGCCCAGACCCAGCAGGGCGTCGCTGTCACCTTCGCCGCGGGAGGTCAGCAGCGCGGTGTGAAGACACGGATTTCCCTCGTCCAGCAGGCCGTGGGTGGCGAAATAGATTACCCGGTAGTCGACGAGGTCCTTCTTCGCCATGACCGCGGTGTCGGTAAAGGCCTCGCCGACCTGCAGAACCGCGTCGCTGTAGGCCGGGCCGAGAATAGCCTTGGCGACCGAGGTCAACTCCGGCCGGGTCTCGGGCAAGGGCTGCATCAGGGCCAGGGAGTTGCGGTAGGTGGCGCACAGAGCCTGGTCGGCGGCGGTGGCCCGGCCAGCCGGCCGAACGCTGGAGAACACATCCGGATCGGACGGGATCACCGGATCACCATAGCCGAAGAAGGCATTGGTCGCCTTCGACGGCTTGTCATGGCGGGCTTGATAGAATGCCGCCGCCGACAGAGCGATGGAGTTGTATGAGTGGGCGCCCAGCCACGCCACGCCGACATAGTCGACTGGCTTGACACCCGCCAACCGGCTCTTGATCAGATCAGCGCTCGCGGTGTCGGTGACCAGGGCGCTGATCGGAACCGCGATCAGGGTTGCGTCAGGTTCGTAGACGATGTGGCGGGCCGCCAACACCGGCTGGCGAACCGGCCCGAACACCGCCTCGAACAGCTTATGGGCCAAGTCGACGTTGTACACGCCGTGGCTTTGTTTGCCGTTCTTCGCGCGCCTGGGGAAGTCGATCGGCAGGCGGAGCTTACGCACAGCCTCCGACGCCTGGTCCCGGGTCAGGTCGATCCGATAGGGAACAGCCGCGTCTGGCGAGATCATCATCCCATAGCCGCCGCCCGCCAGGAGAAACACCTTCACATAGACTTCACCAGGGGTGAGAGTTTTTTGCAGCTGATCCAGGCCCACCAGGATGTGTAGGGCGGCGGTGTATCCCGGATCGATCTCCAGAAGTTGTCCCTGAAGTTTGGCGTTTTCCGTCGCCAGGGTTGATCGCTCGGCCTGGAGGCGGGCAATCTCCGGGCTCTGATAGACGCCCTGCTCGTTGAATTTTCGGATCGCGGCTTCATCGGCCTGCTCCCGCCGGTCGGTGTCCTGCAATGCCCTCGCCAGAGCCGAGGTCCGATTGTCGCTGGCCTGGGCCGCGGCCGCCTGGCGTTTCGCCGCCTCGGCGCTGGACTGTGCGATCAGCGCTTGTGCGGCGTTGAAGAAATTCTTCACGTCGCTTGGATGCGCGGCTGGCGTATTGCCGATCCGACGCAGCAGGAAATCAAAATACGGCCGGGCAAGGTCGGCGGAATCGGCCAGAGAACCACGCTGGTCGATGAAGATGTCAAAGGCGGCCTGATAGTCGACCACGGCCTTGTCTTCCTCGGCCTTGTTGTCCTTGCCGAGCGCCGCCTCCGCTCGGGCCTGTTCCAGGAAGAAACCGGCGAGGGGCAGTGAACCGGGGTGTCTCACGCCGAAAAAGGCCACGGCGTCGCGAAACTGCCGTTCAGTCTCCGCTTGACGGGGCGTGCCTCTATCGAGGCGCAGAAGATCGGCCAAAATCCGCGCGTTGAGCCAGGGCGCCGCCTGGCCGAGAACCACGGGTTTGCGCGTGTTCTGCCTGACAGGCAGTGTCGAGAACAGCATGTCGCGGGCTTGCAGAAGCACGGCCCGGGCCAGTTCTGGACGGCCGCTCGATTCGAGCGCCGTGGCCTTGATTTCCAGCGCCTGAACGTCGCGCAGCCGCTCTCTGTCGCTGGCTGAAATCCGGTCCGTGCCATCGGCCGTGCCCACTTCGACAATCTGGATATCGCCGTTTGCGGTCTTGACGCCGTTGGTCCGACTGGCCGCCGACCGGGCCGCGATGGCTTCATCCGCCAGTCGGATCGCCCTGTCGTAGTTCTGCTGGTTGCGGGCGTCGGCGGCTTTGTAGTTCAGCGCCAGGCCGCGCAGAGACGAGTCGGCCTGACCGGCCAGGGCGTCGGCCTGTTCGAAGAAGATCGCCGCCTTGTCGAACCGGCCGATATTCGAGGCGTTGAACGCCCGATTATACAGCGCTTCGGCCCGGTC
>JANYFU010000044.1 GCA_025359665.1 Caulobacteraceae bacterium | reverse complement strand
TCCGCGACAAGCAAGCGTCGCAAGTGGCGGCGTCGTGTGTTAGCCCAGCCTGATAAGCGTTCCCCGAACCCCATTGCTAACATCCCGGGTCGTTTCGGCCAAGATCGGCTCGTGCGAAACTTCGGTGACGCCGCCTTTGATGATTTTATGGGCGCCGCCGAGTGGTCGATTCAAGGACTTCCAGCGCCACACGAACGCCCCCCTTGCATGGGAGTAGGCTGATATTCCCGACTTCGCGCCGGGAGTTATCCACCGCCGCTTGGACTGGAGTCGCCGACATGACGAGATCGCCGTTGACCGGGTTAACGCTGATCACCGCCCTGGCGCTGGCTGCCTGCCAAGGCGCCACGGCCTCGCCGCCTTCCGGTGTGCCAGCCAGCCGTCTCCAGAGCCTCAGCCGCGGGATCAACGCCGACAATATCGTCAACAACACCAGGATGGCGATCTACGACACCGGCGATTTGAAGAAACTGAAATCGATGGGGTTCACCAACATTCGCATCCCCATCGACCCCAGCTTTATTCTGGCGGGTGTTCCAGTAGAGCGCGTGGGGGTCGCCTCGGATGGCGATCGCGTCGCGCTCGGGCTGGGCCGACTGGACGAGTATGTGGAGAAATTCATCCGTACAGGCTTTACGATCACGCTGGTCGTCCAGCCGATGAAGTCGTTCATGACCTTGCCCACCGACCAATCGGAAGACCTGATCCTCAAGGCCAATGACGTTCTCACCCGGCGGTACGCCCAGAAATACAGCCCCGAGCAGCTATTCTTCGAGGCCGTGAACGAGCCACACTATGACAACGCCACCTGGAATGAATTCGCGCCCCGGGTCGTCGCCGGCATCCGCGCCAACGCGCCAAACCATACGATCATCGTGCCGCCGGCATGGTGGGACCTGGCCCAGAACTTCAAGGATCTGACGCCGATCCCGGATCCCAACATCGTTTACACCATGCACGTCTATCAGCCGGGCGGGATCACCCAGCAAGGCGCCGGCGGTGGACACCACCCGGAGTACCGGTTCCCCAAACGGCCCGACTCGGCCGATAATACCGAATGGACGGAACAGCGGCTCGACGCCTATCTGCGGGTCGGGGTCGACTGGGCCGCCGCCCATCACGTCCCGTTGATCATGAACGAGTTCGGCGCGACCAATGTCTCCGATCGCGAGAGCCGCCTGGCCTGGGTGAAGTTCATGCTCGATGAAGCGGATCGATATCATTACGGCTGGGCTTGGTGGGCCTACGATGGCCGCCTCTTTGGCTTGAACCCTCATGGCAAGGGCTACGACCCCGACCTTGAGCGGCTATTGTCGAAATAGACCGTCCGCGCTTCCCGCGCTGTCGCCAAAACCCAGGACTTTCGCTTGTCGCCGATCATCTCCGTCAAGGGCCTGACCAAGACCTACGCCTCGGGCTTTCAGGCCCTCAAGGCCGTGGACCTGGATATCCGCCGGGGTGAGATCTTCGCTCTGTTGGGGCCGAACGGCGCGGGTAAGAGCACCCTGATCAACATCGTCTGCGGCCTGGTCCGGCCATCATCGGGAACAGTGCTGGCCGATGGCCACGACATCATCCACGATTATCGCGCCGCCAGATCCCTGATCGGCCTGGTGCCGCAGGAAATCGCCACCGACGGCTTTGAAACCGTCTGGGCGACCATCCGCTTCAGCCGGGGCCTGTATGGCCGGGGTCGCGATCCGGTCTATCTGGAGAAGGTGCTGCGGGATCTGTCCCTCTGGGACAAGAAGGACAGCCCCATTCTCGCGCTTTCCGGCGGCATGAAGCGGAGGGTGATGATCGCCAAGGCCCTGAGCCACGAACCCCGCATTCTGTTTCTCGATGAGCCCACGGCCGGCGTGGATGTCGATCTGCGCCGCGACATGTGGGCGATGGTCCGGCGGCTGCGCGACGGCGGGGTGACCATCATCCTGACCACCCACTATATCGAGGAGGCCGAGGAGATGGCCGACCGGATCGGGGTGATCAACCACGGCGAACTGATCCTGGTCGAGGACAAAGCCACGCTGATGCGCACTCTGGGCAAGCGGCAGCTGACCCTCCACCTGCCGGCGCCCGTCCACGTCCTCCCCGAAAGCCTGGCGGGCGAGCCGCTTGAGATCGCCCCCGACGGCCTAAGTCTCGTCTACACCTTCGACCCGAAGGTCGAGGGACAGGGGGTGTCGGATGTCATGCGCCACCTGATAGACGCCGGTGTCGCCTTCAAGGACGTTGAATCCAGCGAAAGCTCGCTGGAAGAGATTTTCGTCAATTTGGTCAGGGCGCCGCGATGAACCTCAACGGCATGCGCGCCATCTATCTGTTCGAAATGGCCCGGTGGTTCCGCACACTGGTGGGCAGCCTGATGTCGCCGGTGATCTCAACGTCACTCTATTTCGTGGTGTTCGGCACGGCGATCGGCTCTCGCATGAAGGCCATCGACGGGGTCTCCTACGCCGCCTTCATCGTGCCAGGCCTGACCATGCTGTCGGTGCTGACCGAGAGTATCGGCAATGGGTCGTTCGGCATCTACATGCCCAAATGGTCGGGCACGATCTATGAGCTGCTCTCGGCGCCGGTGGCGTGGTGGGAGGCGGTAGTGGCCTACGTTGGCGCGGCGGCCAGCAAGTCGGTGCTGCTGGGCATGGTGATCCTGGTCACCGCGCGGATTTTCGTGCCCTATCACATCGCCCACCCGCTCTGGATGGCCGCGTTCCTGATCCTGACGGCGATCACCTTCAGCCTGTTCGGCTTCATCGTCGGGGTATGGGCCGAGACCTGGGAGCGGCTGCAGGTGGTGCCGACGCTGATCATCACGCCGCTGACGTTTCTGGGCGGCAGTTTCTATTCGATCAACATGCTGCCGCCCCTGTGGCGCAAGATCACCCTGTTCAACCCGGTGGTGTATCTGGTCAGCGGCTTCCGCTGGAGCTTCTACGGTGTCTCGGACGTCGGCGTCGGCCTCAGTCTCGGCATGACCCTGGGCTTCACCACCGTCTGCCTGTTCGCCATCTGGTGGATTTTCCGCACCGGGTACAAACTCAAGCCATGATGATCGTGACCAAACGCGCGGTTCTGGCCGGCGCCGGGGCATTGGCCGCCACCGCCGCCGTGGCCCAGACGCCCGCGCCCGCGCTTCCGCGCGTTGTTCTGCGGACCGCGCTGGGCGACATCACCCTCGAACTGGCGGCCGACAAGGCGCCGATCACCTGCGCCAATTTCCTGCGCTATGTAGCGGCCAAGCATTTCGACGGAGCGGTGTTCTATCGGGCGATGAAACTGGTCCCCGATCCGCTGATCGGCCTCGTGCAGGGCGGCGTGAAGAACGATCCGGCCAAATCCTATCCGCCGATCGCTCACGAGAGCACTAAGCTTACCGGGCTCAGCCACAAGGATGGAACCGTTTCCATGGCGCGCTACGCCCCGGGCACGGCGACCTCGGAATTCTTCATCTGTATCGGCGATATCGTCTCCCTCGACGCCGACCCCTCCCAGAGTGGCGACAACGCCGGTTTCGCCGCCTTCGGACGGGTGGTGGGGGGAATGGATGTGGCCCGCGCCATCCTCACCGCGCCGGTGTCGCCGACGGCGGGCGAAGGCGTGATGAAGGGCCAGATGCTGGAACCCGAGGTGACGATCCTCAAGGCGGAAAGAATGGCCGCATGACCGGCTCCGTCCTGGTCACCGGCGGGGCCGGCTATATTGGTTCCCACACATCTAAGGCCCTCGCGGAGAGCGGTTGGCGACCAGTGGTGTTCGACAATTTGAGTTCCGGTCATCGCCAGGCGGTGCGCTGGGGTGAGTTCATCCACGGCGATATCCGCGATGTCCGAGCGCTGCGCGACGCGATGACCACCCACCGGATCGAAGGCGTGATCCATTTCGCCGGCCTGATCGAGGTGGGCCGATCGATGGTTCGGCCCGATCTGTTTCACGACCACAATATTGGCGGCGTGACGAGTCTGCTGGCGGCGATGAAGGATTGCCAGGTCTCCCGCCTGGTGTTTTCTTCCAGCGCGGCGGTCTATGGCGATGGAGCGCCGGGTCTGGCGCCGATCCCGGAGGATGCGCCCAAGGCGCCAGCCAGTGTCTATGGCGAGACAAAGCTGATCGGCGAATGGATGATCGCCGCCCATTGTCGCGCCTTCGGCCTCGCCGCCGTCGCCCTGCGCTATTTCAACGCCGCCGGCGCCGACCCCTCCGGCCTGATTGGCGAAGCGCACGACCCGGAAACTCACCTGATCCCGCTGGCGATCAACGCCGGGCTGGGTCGCGGCAAACCGCTCACCGTGTTCGGCCAGGACTTTCCGACGCCCGACGGCTCCTGCCTGCGCGACTATGTGCATGTGACCGACCTGGCCAGCGCCCATGTCGCCGCCCTGGCGGCCACGACCGAGCCTGGCCGGTTCGAGGCGCTGAACGTCGGCACGGGCAAGGGCCTGTCGGTTCTCGAAGTCATCGGCGCGGTCGATCGGACCATCGACGCCCCGACCCCGCATTCCATCGGCGGCCGCCGCGCCGGAGACCCGCCTTCGCTGGTCGCCGATACGCGCGCCATCCGCCAGCGGCTCGGCTGGACCCCCGAACACTCATCGGCCGATCACATCGTCCAGACGGCGACGGCGTGGGCGCGAAACCCGAAGTTCGGGCTGGGGGCATAGGTTCATGGCGGCTGACTCACGCCGCCAGGCTGGAGCCCCCTCCACCACCTTCGGTGGTCCCCCTCCCCCAAGAGGGGAGGAAAAAGGGGCGCCTCTCTTCTCCCTCTGGGGGAAGTCCCGGCGAAGCCGGGGATGGGGGCTCCAGCCTGGCGGCGCGATTCAGCCGCCAATCGCGCTAATCCATGATCGACGAGTAGACGATGCTCTTGAGCTGGCCGCGGAAGTTGAAGGCGCCCGAGGGCATCAACTGGGTCATGAACACCACCACCAGATCCTCGGCCGGATCGACCCAGAATATCGTCGACGCCGCCCCGCCCCAATAATAGTCCCCCTCGCCCAGTGCGCCGTTCTTCACGCCATCCATGGTCATGGCGAAGCCGAGGCCGAAGCCGACACCCTCGTTGGCGGTTTCGGAAAAGCCGCCGATGGCCATCTGGGTCAGGTCCTGGCCGTCCTTGAGGTGGTTGCGATGCATCATCGCCAGGGTGCGGGGTCCCAGAACGCGGGCGCCGTCCAGTTCGCCGCCCCGGCGCAGCATTTCGCAGAAGCGCAGATAGTCCTCGGTGGTGGAGGTCAGGCCGCCGCCGCCGGAATGGAAGCTCGGCTCCTTGAGGTATTCACTGGTCCCCGGCGCATCCAGTAGCTTCAGGCTCTTGTCGGCCGCGCGCCGATAGTTGGCGCAGAACCGGTCTGTCTTGTCCGGGGCCACGGCGAAGGCGGTGTCGGCCATGCCCAGCGGATCGAAGATCGTCTCCTTCAGGTAGTGGTCGAACCTTTGGCCGCTGATCCGCTCCACCAGCGCGCCGCAGACGTCGGTCGAGAGGGAATACATCCACCGTTCGCCCGGCTGATAGCGCAGCGGAACCTGGCCAAGCTTGTCCATGAACTCCATCAGGCTCTCGCCCGGTCCGCGCCGCACCCCGACCTCGGCGTAGATTTTGTCCACCGGGTGTCCATCGTCCGGCACACCGAGCGCGGCCAGGGCCGAGCCGTACGTGATGCCGCCGGTGTGGCAGAGCATGTCGCGCATCGAGGCTGGTCGGACCGCCGCTTCGGTGACCATGTCCGAGCCTTCGCCCGACACCCAGACCCGGTGGTTCTTCCATGAGGGGAAGAAGCGGCTGACCGGGTCGTTAAGCTGGAAATAGCCTCGCTCATAAAGGCTCATCAATGCCACCGAAGTGATCGGCTTGGTCATCGAATAGATGCGGAAGATGGCGTCGTCGGTCATGGCCTTGCCGGCTTCCCGGTCCATGTGGCCGAGGGAGCGGAAGTAGGCCAGGTGGCCGTGACGGGCGACCGCCACCTGGCAACCGGCGATCTTGCCGGGTCCGATATAGTTGCGCTCCAGGTGCTCGGTGATGCGCTCCAGGCGCGCGGTGGACAGTCCGGTTTTCTTGGGGGCCAGTTCCATTTGGTTTCCTCATCCTATTGCTACGTTTCTTGGGTTCGCGGGTCTTGGGTTCGCGGGGTCGGCGTTGTTTCAGGGGGCGTTGCTGGCGCCCGGCGTGTTGATGTCCCAGACCGCCCTCCAGACGCCATCGGCGCCCGGCTTGTAGACGGTGACATAGCTGCCCGCCGCCGTGACGGCCGCGCCGGTCTTCGGGTCGGTCGTGGTTTCCTTGTAGGCGCCATGAGCGACCGCCAGATCGCCCGAGGCGGCGACATCAACCCGGTCGCTGGAAAACGTGATGCCGTATTTCGGGTCGGAGAAGGCCTGCTCGTTCGCCGCCTTGATGGCCGCCGTTCCCACCGTCGCCGCATAGCCGGGGGACATCACCACTGCATCCGGTGCATAGTGCGCGGCGACCTTGGCGGCATCGCCGGATTTGTAGTCGGCGTTCCAATGCACCTCGTCGCTCTTGATCGAGTCGACGATCTTGGCCGTGTCGATCGACGCCTTCATTTCGGCCCGTGACGTACAGCCCGCGATCATCACCGCGCCCAGTGTAAGAGCGATGAGGCAGGCGTGCATCGTGGCGCGAGCGGACATGGGCGGACTTCCTCGGAACGGGGCGGACCCGGCCGCCAGCATCACTGCCCAAGGGCGCCGAGGTCAAGGCTTGGTGGCAGACTTGGGGGGCCTGCGCGGACGTCATTCATCGAAACGTGTTTTGACCGGCGAACGGGCGCCCGCCACGATTTGGCCACGGGCGTCGGTCGGGACAGTCGACAGTCCGGTCGCTGTCGATTAGACGCCTCCGGCGGTCTGGTATTGCGCCGAGACCCGCCAAATACGTTGATGAGGGAAAGATTTGTCGTACCAGCCGCCGCCGCAGGGACTTTATGACCCTCGCCATGAGCATGACTCATGCGGTGTCGGTTTCGTGGCCAATATCAAGGGCAAGAAATCCCATGAGGTCGTCGCGCGCGGCCTCGAGATTCTGATCAATCTCGACCACCGCGGCGCCGTGGGCGCCGATCCCGAGGTCGGCGATGGAGCCGGCATCCTGATCCAGATTCCCGATAGCCTGCTGCGGGTCTGGGCGGCGGGCGAGGGTGTCGATCTGCCGGCGCCGGGCGATTATGCGGTCGCCATGTGTTTTCTGCCCCGGGACGAGGCGACCCGGGACGCGGCCATCGGCCAGTTCGAACATTTCATCCGCGTCGAGGGACAGATGCTGATTGGCTGGCGGGATGTGCCGGTCAATACCGAGGCGCTGGGCGCCGCTGTGCTTGCCGAGATGCCGGTAATCCGCCAGGCCATCGTGGCGCGCGGTTCGGGTACGGCCGATCAGGACGCTTTCGAGCGCAAGATCCTGACCATCCGCAAACAGACCCAGAACCCGCTGGAGGACCTGGCCAGGAAGTTCGGCATGCCCGGCCTGATCGACTTCTACATGCCCTCGTTCTCAAGCCGCACGGTGGTCTACAAGGGCCTGTTGCTGGCGCCGCAGGTGGGGCCGTTCTACCGCGACCTGTCCGACCCGCTGACGGAGTCGGCCCTGGCCATGGTCCATCAGCGGTTCGCGACCAACACCTTCCCATCCTGGCGGCTGGCGCATCCCTATCGCTACATCGCCCATAACGGCGAGATCAACACCAAGCGCGGCAACGTCAACTGGATGAACGCCCGCCGCCGCACGCTGGAATCCGAGCTGCTCGGCCCGGATCTGGATAAGATGTGGCCGATCATTCCCCATGGCCAATCCGACACCGCCTGTCTGGACAACGCCCTGGAACTGCTGGTCGCGGGAGGCTATCCGCTGGCTCACGCGGTGATGATGCTGATCCCGGAGGCCTGGTCGGGCAACCCGCTGATGAGTCCGGCCCGCAAGGCGTTCTACGAATACCACGCCGCCCTGATGGAGCCCTGGGACGGCCCGGCAGCCATCGCCTTCACCGACGGCCGCCAGATCGGGGCCACCTTGGATCGCAATGGCCTGCGGCCGGCGCGGATCGTGATCACCGACCAGGACCATGTGATCCTGGCCTCGGAGGTCGGGGTCCTGACCATCCCCGAGGAGCGCATCGTCCGCAAATGGCGCCTGCAGCCGGGCAAGATGCTGCTGATCGACATGGAACAGGGACGCATCGTCGAGGACGAGGAGATCAAGCAGACCCTCGCCGACGCCCAGCCCTATGCCGAATGGCTGGCGCGCAGCCAGTTCAAGCTTGAGGAACTGGCCGACCCGCCGGCCTGGGAGCCGGCCCCGGTGCATGACGCCGCCGATCTGCTCGATCGCCAGCAGGCCTTTGGCTACACTCAGGAAGACATCAACTTCTTCCTCGATCCGATGGGGCGCACCGGAGAGGATCCGATCGGTTCGATGGGGTCCGATACGCCGATCGCCGTGCTCTCCAAGCGGCCCAAGCTGCTTTACGACTATTTCAAACAGAACTTCGCCCAGGTGACCAACCCGCCGATCGACCCGATCCGGGAGGAACTGGTGATGAGCCTGGTGTCGATGATCGGACCCCGGCCGAACCTGCTGGGCCGTCAGGCGGGCAATCACAAGCGGCTCGAGGTCGCCCAGCCGGTGTTGACCAACAGCGACCTGGAGAAGATCCGCTCGATCGCCGACTTGCTCGACGGCGCCTTCCGCACCACGACGCTCGATGCGACCTGGAAGGCGACCGAGGGGGCGGGCGGATTGGCTCGGGCGCTCGACACCTTGTGCGCGGCGGCCACCGACGCCGTGCTGGCGGACGCCAATATCCTGATCCTGTCCGACCGCGCGGTGGGTCCTGGCCGCATCCCGATTCCGGCCGCATTGGCCACCGCCGCGGTGCATCACAAGCTGATCCGCCAAGGCCTGCGCATGCAGACCGGCCTGGTGATCGAGACCGGCGAGGCGCGGGAGGTGCATCACTTCTGCGTCCTGGCCGGCTATGGCGCCGAGGCGGTCAATCCCTACCTGGCCTTCGAGACCCTGGAGGCGCTGCGCGTCGCCAACGCCAGCGCGCTCTCCGCCGAGACTGTCGCCAAGAATTACGTCAAGGCTGTCGGCAAAGGCGTTTTGAAGGTGATGTCCAAGATGGGCATCTCCACCTATCAGTCCTATTGCGGCGCGCAGATCTTCGACGCTGTGGGCCTGTCCACCGACTTCGTCGAGCGGTTCTTCACCGGCACGGCCAGTGTGATCGAGGGCGTTGGTCTCGAGCAGATCGCCCGTGAATCGGTGCGCCGGCACGGCGACGCCTACGGCGACGCACCGATCTATCGCGATATGCTGGACGTGGGCGGCGCCTATGCTTTCCGCCTGCGCGGCGAGGATCACGCCTGGACACCACAATCGGTCTCCAGCCTGCAGCACGCGGTGCGCGGCAATATCCCGGCCGAATACGACGCCTTCGCCGCCGCCATCAATCAGCAGAACGAGCGGCTTCTGACCCTGCGCGGGCTGATGAAGTTCCGCATGGCCGACCTGCCGATCTCGCTGGAAGAGGTCGAACCGGCGTCGGAAATCGTCAAGCGCTTTTCCACCGGCGCGATGAGCTTCGGCTCGATCAGCCGCGAGGCCCACACCACTCTGGCCATCGCCATGAACCGCATCGGCGGGCGCTCGAACACCGGCGAGGGGGGCGAGGAATCCGACCGCTACGTGCGTCTGGCCAACGGCGATTCGATGCGCTCGGCGATCAAGCAGGTGGCTTCGGGACGGTTCGGCGTGACGGCCGAATACCTGGTCAACGCCGACGATATCCAGATCAAGATGGCCCAGGGCGCGAAGCCCGGCGAGGGCGGTCAGTTACCCGGTCACAAGGTCGACAAGGCCATCGCCGCGGTGCGTCATTCGACGCCGGGAGTCGGCCTGATATCGCCGCCGCCGCACCACGACATCTATTCGATCGAGGATCTGAAACAGCTGATCCATGATCTGAAGAACGTCAATCCGGCTGCTCGGATCTCGGTGAAGCTGGTTTCGGAAGTAGGGGTTGGAACCGTCGCGGCTGGCGTCGCCAAGTGCCGGGCCGACCATCTGACAATCAGCGGCTTCGAGGGGGGCACGGGCGCCAGCCCGCTGACCAGCCTCACCCACGCGGGATCGCCGTGGGAAATCGGCCTGGCCGAGACTCAACAGACCCTGCTGCTCAACGGCCTGCGGTCGCGGATCGCCGTCCAGGTTGATGGGGGCATCCGCACGGGCCGCGACGTGGCGATCGGCGCCCTGCTGGGCGCGGATGAGTTCGGCTTCGCCACCGCGCCGCTGATCGCGGCCGGATGTATCATGATGCGCAAGTGTCATCTGAACACCTGCCCCGTTGGGGTGGCGACCCAGGACCCGGTGCTGCGGGCGCGGTTCACCGGTCAGCCCGAGCATGTGATCAACTACTTCTTTTTCGTGGCCGAGGAATTGCGGGCGATCATGGCCCAGCTTGGCTATCGGACTGTCCAGGAGATGATCGGCCAGGTCGGTCGCCTGGATATGCGCGACGCCGTCGAACACTGGAAAGCCCAGGACGTCGATCTGAGCCGCATCCTTTACACGGTCCCGGGTGGCGAGGGCGACAAGCTCCGGCACAGCGAAAACCAGGACCATGGCCTGGAGACCGCCCTCGATCACCAGCTGATCGCCCAGGCCGCCCAGGCCTTGGAAGGCGGCGCGCCGGTCCGGATCGAAGCGCCTATCCGCAATCTCAACCGCACGGTCGGGGCCATGCTTTCCGGAGATATCGCCCGGCGCTGGGGTCATGCGGGCCTGCCGGACGGCGCCGTCACCGCGCGCCTGACCGGCACGGCCGGTCAGAGCTTCGGAGCGTTTCTGGCCCGCGGCGTGACGCTTGAGCTGGTCGGCGACGCCAACGACTATGTGGGCAAGGGTCTTTCCGGCGGCCGGATCATCGTGCGCCAACCGCCCGAGGCGACACGCGATCCGACCGAGAACATCATCGTTGGTAATACCGTGCTCTACGGCGCCGTCGCCGGTGAAGCCTACTTCCAGGGCGTGGCGGGTGAGCGCTTCGCGGTTCGCAACTCCGGCGCGATAGCCGTGGTCGAGGGCCTTGGCGACCATGGCTGCGAATATATGACCGGCGGGGTCGTGGTGGTGCTGGGCGAAACCGGGCGCAACTTCGCCGCCGGCATGTCGGGCGGGATCGCCTATGTCCACGATCCTCGGAAGCGCTTCGGCGTCCTGTGCAACAAGAGCATGGTGGCGCTGTCCTCGGTCCTCGAAGAGCCGATGTCAGAGCCGGACGATGGCGCGCCGCGCGCCCGTTCCGTCAGCGTCGCCGACAGCGGCATGGGCGATCCCCTGCGCTTCGACGCCGCGCGCCTGCGCATTCTGATCGAGCGGCATCACCGCCACACCGGCAGCGCCAGGGCGGCCGCCATGCTGAACAACTGGGAGAGCGCGCTGGCCGACTTCGTGAAGGTGACGCCGAACGACTACCGCCGGGCTCTGACCGATCTTGCCGCCGAACGCGCCACGACCCGCGCCGTGGCGGCGGAGTAGAACCCATGGGTAAGATCACTGGATTCCTGGAAATCGACCGCCACGACCGGAGCTATGAGCCGCCGGCCGCGCGGCTGAAAACCTGGCGCGAATTCACGCGCGCCTTGCCGCCGAAGGAGGTCTCCCTACAGGCCGCCCGCTGCATGAACTGCGGCATTCCCTACTGTCACAACGGCTGTCCGGTGAACAACCTGATCCCGGACTGGAACGATCTGGTCTATCAGGACCAGTGGAAGACGGCGCTTTACACGCTGCATTCCACCAATAACTTTCCGGAGTTCACCGGTCGGATTTGCCCGGCGCCCTGCGAGGCGGCCTGCACTCTCAATATCGACGACAATTCGGTGACCATCAAAACCATCGAATGCCAGATCGTCGATCGCGGATGGGACGAAGGGTGGATCGTCCCGGAGCCGCCCGCCGTCCGGACCGGCAAGAGCGTGGCCGTGATCGGGTCTGGTCCGGCGGGCTTGGCCTGTGCTCAGCAGCTGGCCCGGGCCGGCCATGCGGTGACGGTGTTCGAAAAGAGCGATCGGATCGGCGGACTGCTTCGCTACGGCATCCCCGACTTTAAGATGGAGAAGTCGCTGATTGACCGGCGCATCGCCCAGATGGAGGCCGAGGGGGTGGTGTTCCGTCCTGGTGTGCATGTAGGCGGTGTGGTGTCTGTCGATCAGCTGCGCGCCGCGCATGATGTGGTGGTGCTGGCCGGCGGCGCCGAGTGGCCCCGCGACCTCGACCTCCCGCCGCACAATTTCTCCGGCGTCCATTTCGCGATGGAGTTCCTGACGCAGCAGAACAAGCGCGTGGCCGGCGACGAAGAGGATATCGCCGCACCTCTGGGCGCCATCAGCGCGGCCGGCAAGCATGTGGTGGTGATCGGCGGCGGGGACACCGGTTCCGACTGCATTGGCACCTCCAATCGCCAGGGCGCCGCCTCGGTGGTTCAGCTGGAAATCATGCCCGAACCCCCGGCCCGGGAGAACAAAGCCCTGACCTGGCCGGACTGGCCGCTGAAGCTGCGCACCTCGTCCTCTCAGGAGGAGGGCTGTGAACGCGACTTCGCGGTAGCCACCAAGCGGGCGCTTGGATCCGACGGTCGTCTTGAAGGGCTGGAGTGTGTACGCCTGGAATGGACCGCCGGGCCGGACGGCCGCATGCGAATGACCGAAGTGACTGGCAGCGAATTCACCCTGAAGGCCGATCTGGTGCTGCTGGCCATGGGTTTCCTGGGGCCACACCACGACGGCTTGCTGGAACAGGCGGCGGTTGAACTCGACCCGCGCGGCAATGTCGCGGCCAAGGTCACCGACTACAAGACCTCCGTCGACGCCATCCATGCCTGCGGCGACATGCGCCGTGGCCAATCCCTGGTGGTCTGGGCCATCCGCGAGGGCCGCCAATGCGCCCGGGCGGTCGACGAAGCCCTGATGGGCGCAAGCGACCTGCCGCGATAACCCGCCAACCCGCTCATCCCCGCTTTCGCGGGGATGAGCGGGGGAAGGAGCGAGGCGGCGTTTTCAAGGTTTGGCTAAGTCGCTATCGTGGAGGCATGTCCACTCAGCCCGCCGCCGGCGCCATCTTACAGGGCGAGACTATCGCCAACTTCGAGTGGGCGGACGCTGATCTGACCGAGGCGGTGTTCGTCGATTGCCTGATCGACGGCGCCCAGATGAGCGGCGTGGTTCTTGAGGGCGCGCGGTTCCAACGGTGCCGGATCGTGCGCAGCCGCATGGCGCGGGCCGATCTGCGGGAAACGGTTTTCGAGGATTGCGTGTTCACCGGCGCGGCCGACCACATCGGTCTGGCGGTGGCCTTCAGCCGACTGGATCTGGCCCGATTTGTCCGATGCGACCTCAGTTTCGCGACCTTCGACGCCTCGGAGCTGCACGGTGTGACCCTGGAGGACTGCAATCTGCGCGGCGCGCGGTTCCGGCGGGTCGATTTCACCCGAAGCCTCGGCCGTCGGCGTTCGGTCGCCGCCGCTACCTTTCGGCGCTGCAACTTCCACCTGGCCGATCTGACCGAAGCAAGCCTGCCCGGCTGCGATCTGGCCGGATCAAGGTTCCGCGAGGCTGACCTGTCGGGCGCCGATCTCGAAAATGCCGATCTGCGGGATTGCGACCTCTTCGGCGCTCTCACCGCCGAGGCCAAGCTGGCCGGCGCCGACCTGCGCGGCGCGGAGGTTAGCGGCCTGGACCTGCTGGCGCTAGCCAGCCGGTCGGGCATGAAGGTGACGCTCGACCAGCAATATGCGTTGCTGACCGCGATGGAGATCGATGTAACGGTGGATTAGGGTAGTTGCGTGGAGGCCAGAATGCCGATCCGATCAACGCTGGCGCTGTCAACGCCTTTCGCCGTGGCTTTGGCGCTCGCGGGCTGCGCCGGGCAAATTCCGTTTTCACCCTCGGTCAACCAATACAATACCGATACGGAGAAGGCCCAGGATAGCGCCATCCTGTTGAACGTGATCCGCGCCAGCAAGCGCCGGCCTCTTGTCTTCTTCGATGTGACTACGGTGACGGGTTCGAGTCCGGCCACCGGGTCTCTGGGGTTCAGCGTCCCACTCAGCAATCTGAGCTCGACGACCGCGACAGCCGCGCCGACTCTGAATTTCTCCGGCGGACCCTCGGTGAGCGCCGGACCTGTGGTCACCCAGGATTTCTACAAGGGCGTGCTGACGCCGGTGTCCGCGGCCACCATTGATCTGTTTGTCCAGCGGGGTGTCAGCCGCGACCTGCTGTTCAACCTGTTCTTCGAGAAGATCGAGTTCGCAACGATGGAGGACGTGGATACACACAAGTTCAAGACCGCCGTGGTCAACTATCCGTCGGATGACGCCAAGCACCTGGCTTTTCAGCGGGTCCTTGAGGCGCTGGTGGACGCGGGCCTGACCACGCTCAAATCCGATCGGGATGCCAAGACCTACGGACCCGCCTACCTTCCCGAAGACCTGCTGGGCGGCGACAAAGATCTGGTGGCCAGGGCGGCGGCGGCGGGCCTGGGCGTGAACGTGGTCAACTGGTGCGACGCTCAACTCGATATCAGACTCGAGATCAACGAGCGGACCCGGACGAAGGGGCTGAAGCCGATCGACATTCGGGCGGCTGCGGCGGCCTGCGACGAGTACCAAGGCAAGATCAAAAGGTTATCCAAAGACCTGCGGGACCATCCAGACTGGAGCGAGTCCCAGAGAAGGCAGGATGAGGCCGACGAGGTTAAGGCCAATCTGGACTGGATCGCCCTAATGGCGGCCAACGGAGCGCCCCCCTATTTCTATAGGTTGGAGAAATCCGCCGACGGAGCTGATTTCAATTTCGGCATCGACCCCGCCCTGGCCGTGCACCCGATTTCCCTCCCGCCTCCGACGATCCGCCGCGCTAAATCCGCCACAATGACCCTGGGGTTGGTGCTGGAGAACAATACTGAAAAATCACCCCAGGAAATCGATGGATTTTGCGATCTGATCTTCGTAGATAAAGACGTTAAAGATAAAAATGTAACCGCGTCGATTGACAACTGTAAGCAGTCCAAACCGACGGATATCGAGATAAAACTTATCCCGAGATCGACATATTCGATCATTTACTATCTCGGCGAGGTCGTGCGCCGCGAACTATATCCTGACTCGGGTCAGGCTGGGCGTATCACCAGTTTCCGTAAGACGCCGCTCAATGGCGCGGAGCCGCCGACCGCCGGCTGCGGGGCGGAAGTTTCTGGGCCAGGTTGTGCGCCGATCTTCCTGGTGGCCGGGAGACCGGGGCCGGCCTTCCTCAGCGTTCGGTATGACGGTGGGGTTTACATCGTCCCCAACACCTCGGACCCCTCGTCGGCGATGGTCACGGATAGGACCTACGAGGTCATGGACATATTGACTGAACTGATCGCGCTCAATCGCTCGTCCAAGGACGTGCCGACCAGCAATGTGTTCACCTTGCGCGGACTGCCGTAGTCCTTTTTCACCACCCCTTTCATGCTACGGCTGGGCCTCCGCCGCGAGGGGTCCATGACCGTCAGCGTTTTCGATCTCTTCAAGCTGGGCGTCGGTCCGTCCAGCTCCCACACAATGGGGCCGATGACGGCGGCGGCGCGGTTCGTCGGCCTTCTGGTCAGGCGAGGCTTGATCGGACGGGTGGCGCGGCTCGAAACTACCCTCTACGGCTCGCTGGCCCTCACCGGCCGAGGCCACGCCACTGACCGGGCCGTGATGCTCGGCCTGGCTGGGTTTGAGCCGGCCACCCTCGACCCCGACGCCGGCGAAGCCGCGCTGGAGCGCTTCAGGTCGGAGGCCTGGCTCAATCTGGGCGCGGACGGTCCGGTAATCACCTTCGACGAACGCCGCGACATCGTCTGGGCTGGCGCCGAACGGCGGCCGCAACACCCCAACGCCGTAAGGTTCGTGGGCTTTGACGCCGCCGGGGTCTTGATCCTGGAGCGAACCTACTTCTCGGTTGGCGGCGGCTTCGTCCGCGACGAGGATGAGATCGGCCGCAACGCGCCGGACGACGATGGACCGGCGATCCCGTTTCCGTTCACCTCCGGCCAGGACCTGCTGGACCGGGCGGGTGGCGCCAACATGACAATCGCCCAGCTGATGTTCGCCAATGAGACCGCCCGTCGCCCGGAACAGTCGGTGTGTGAGGGCCTGGAGGCCATCCACGCAGCGATGGAGGCCTGCATCGAACGGGGCATGCGCCAGGAGGGCCGGTTACCGGGCGGGCTTGAAGTCAAGCGCCGCGCCCGCCAGCTCCACGCCTCGATCATGGCCAAGATGGAGCGCCAGATCATCGATCCGCTGGCGGCCATGGACTGGGTGAACCTGTGGGCTCTGGCGGTGAACGAGGAGAACGCGTCGGGCGGGCGGGTAGTCACCGCCCCGACCAACGGTGCGGCCGGCGTGGTCCCGGCGGTGCTGCGCTATCACGACCGCTTTCACGCCGGTACGGCCGAAACTCGCCGCGCCTTCCTGCTCACCGCCGGCGCGATCGGCGCGCTCTACAAGCGCAATGCCTCGATCAGTGGGGCCGAGGTCGGCTGCCAGGGCGAGGTTGGGGTGGCGTGCTCGATGGCCGCCGCCGGCCTCGCCGCGGCCCTCGGCGGGACCAACGCCCAGATCGAGAACGCCGCCGAGATCGGCATGGAGCACAATCTGGGCCTGACCTGCGATCCGATCGGCGGTCTGGTGCAGATTCCCTGTATCGAGCGCAACGCCATGGGCGCCATCAAGGCCATCGACGCCGCCCGCCTGGCGATGCTGGGCGATGGCGAACACTCGGTCTCGCTGGACAAGGTGATCGCCACCATGAAGCGCACCGGCGCCGACATGAACGCGATCTACAAGGAGACCTCGCTGGGCGGCCTGGCGGTGAATGTGGTGGAGTGCTGAGGGGAGGCGCCCGCGGACTGCCGTGTCCGCGAGCGCCAAGAAAGTATCAGCGGTTGGCTGCTTCGACGACGACATGGCTCTCGACCGGTCCGCCAGCATTGAGCGCCGAGACGAGCGGGTGGCCCAGATTTGCCACCGCGCGGTCGGCGACGCCGCGGACGCAGGCGCGATATATCATCAGGTCGTCTAGACGGTCGCTCGGCCTGGATCCACAAACCGATTCCGCGGCCTGACCGACGCGGCGAAGCAGGGCTTCGGCGCCGGCGCGGCTGTCGAGATTGAGATCGGCGTAGGAGACCTTGATCGACACCTGATCGGAGTCCGGGGCCGCGGCGCGCGCCAGGGCCGGCTGGCCCGCGGCCACGCAACCCAGAAGGGCCGCGACCGCCAGGGCCGGGAAAGTGAAATGATTGTTCATGGGTAGTTCCTCGTGGTCGTTTTTCAGGCTCCGGCGTCATTGCCCCGCCCTTTCGATGGCGGGATCAATGCCCGCCGGGCCGTCATGCGAAGCGCGGGTCGATGGTCAGTGAAACGTCAAAAACGTGTCAAATTTTATCGATTACGCCTCGACGCGCTGGACCACTGAAATCCG
This sequence comes from Caulobacteraceae bacterium, assembly GCA_025359665.1. GTDB lineage: Bacteria > Pseudomonadota > Alphaproteobacteria > Caulobacterales > Caulobacteraceae > Acaudatibacter. The sequence goes on along the minus strand of JANYFU010000044.1, from coordinate 5,014 downwards.
ATGTGATTGCATGCTGTCACGGGCTTGCCCTGCTGCCGGCAATTTCCTGTGTCTTATTCAATATACCGAACTGCGACGTGGAGCTTTCAAATGGCCGGTATAATCGGTTCGAACGACGCCTTCGTAGTTAAGGAAGGTGAAGTATATTACGTCGTGGAGTCGATCAGAAGATATGATCCAGGGTCCACCGCTACGGGTCTGGCAAGTTCCCAGGGTTATCAGGAAATCGACACTATTTTCAAAAATGGACACAAGCTCAATGCGGTGCGTGTAAAATTTGAAGTGGTATCGCAGCATAGCGCCCACACCGGTAGGCAATAGCCCCGATCTTCGTAGGGCGCTTGCTCATGCCCAGGCCTCGGGTGTCACTCGCCTGGCCGATCTGACCGGGCTCGATTGTCTCGGCGTACATGTATTCCAGGCGGTGCGTCCGTGGGGACGCAGCCTGTCGGTCCATCAGGGCAAGGGCCTCACCGAGACCGAGGCGATGATCGGCGCCCTGATGGAGGCGATCGAGTCCGATCGGGCCGAGACCTATCAAGGTGACCAGCGTCTTTGCGCTTTCGAGGACCTGGACCCGGCCGAGCGGGCGCCGATGCTGTTGGACTTCGCATACGACCGGAACGCCTCGGCGGACGAGGCCGCGTCACTGCCCTGGGTCGCGGCGCGCCGGCCGGGCGACGGACCGCCTCTGTGGGCGCCGTTCGACGCGGTGTCCGCCGACTACAGCCGCCCCGCCGAAGCCTGGGTCGACCGGTCCAGCAACGGCCTGGGCGCCCGCTTTGACGATGAGGGCGCGGGGATCAAGGCGATCGTTGAGGTCGTTGAGCGTGACGCGGAACAGGGCTGGCGCGGCGCGTCCCTGCGGACCCGGTCGCTTACCCAGGTGGACGAGGCTTCGATCCCCGGCGACTGGTTCCGGGACTTTCTCGACCGGGCGCGGTCGCGGGAAGTGTTGGTCTCGGTCCATTGTATCCCGGTGGTCATCCCATTGATGGTGATCGTCTGCGAACTGTTCGAACCTGGGAGCGGCCTCGTCGCGCGGCGCAGGGCGAGTGGAACGGGTTGTGGCTTCACGGCTGAAGCGGCCTTGTCGGCCGCTGTATTGGAGGCCGCGCAGTCCCGGCTTACCGCCATCTCGGGCGCGCGCGACGATCTGGCAATTTTTGATCTCGCCGCGCCGGTCGGACTCGGCTTGGGCCTTCCGCGCTCCTCCGGGTCTCCGCTCGAACGATGGGAAGCGATCCAGGTCTCTCCGTCGGAGCCGCCGCCGGAATCCGTGACCGGCCTCGCGAACGCCCTGGCCGCGGCGGGCTATCCCGATATCGGTTTGGTGGACCTCGCCCCGCCTGGCCACGAGGCGCGGGTGATCAAGGCCTTCGTTCCCGGCTTGGGCGGCCTGTCCCGCGCCCGGCGCCCGCCGATCCTCGGACGATCCTGATGGCTTCGGATGCGTCGATCCTGGTGTTCGCCGGACCTTCCCTGCCGCCGGCGAGCCGTCCCGCGGAGGGGATCTTCGCCTGGCGCCCGCCGGCCGTCGCCGGAGACGCCTTCCGGCTCGGCCCTCGGCCGCCGTCGGTTGTGGTGATCATCGACGGCCTCTTCGACGAACGGCCGGCGATCCGCCATAAGGAGTTGTTGGAAGTCATCGCCGAGGGGGTGGTGGTCATCGGCGGCGCGAGCATGGGCGCACTGCGCGCCGCCGAATTGCGGTCGTTCGGCATGGTCGGCGTAGGCCGGATCTTCGACGCCTTCGCGGCGGGCCGGCTGGTGGGCGACGACGAGGTCGCCCTTTTGCACGGGCCGGAGGAGTGGGGATGGCGCGCCTTGACCGAACCTTTGGTCAATGTGCGCGCGACGTTGCAGCGCGCCGTTCGGGAACGGGTCATCGATATCGTCCTGGCGCGCCGGCTCCTAGGTGCGGCGCGGAACCTGTTCTACAAGGAGCGCACTTGGCCCGCGATCCTGGCTGACGCTGGCGCCGACGCGTTCGCCGGCTGGCTCGGATCGGGCGGCGTGGACCTCAAACGACGTGACGCCCTGGCCTGTCTTGAGCGTGCCCGGGTCCTGGTCGGCTCCCGGCCCGACCCGCGTCCCCGACCGCCCAGGACCATCTTCACCGAGCGGCTGATCGCCAGCGTCGCCCGCCTATAGGGCCTCGAAGGTCTCGGCCGCCGCGGCGAGAAAGCGGCCTTCCGTCTCGGCTGACCGGAACGGATGATGTCGCGAAATATAGTCCACCATCGCCTCGCGGTTCAGGGGACGGGACGGCGGCCAGACCGCGCGCACTCTGGCGACCGCCTCGCCGACCAGCGCGTCCGATGGTCGGCCCGCCATCCGGGCGTTGATCGCCCGATAGATCGGGCACCAGACCTGGGGATTGGTCGGCACTTCCAGATAGCTCGCGGCCAGCTCATGATCGCCGCAGATCAGGGACAACAGCCCAAGGTCGGTGAAATAGTCGTCGTGCGACGCCGGGTTCAGGAACAGGCAACGGTCGAGAAGCCGGCGCGCCTGGTCGAAATCGCCCAGGAAGATCAGGGCGAAGCCGACCTCCATCAGGCGGCGGACATGAAAGGGATTCAGCGAGAGGGCGGTGTCGAAGTGCCGTTTGGCCATATCCCACTGTCGCCGCCGCAGATGACACCAACCCAGGGCGGTGTGGGCGTGGTCGTTGCGGCGATCCAGCGCCACGGCCATCTTGGCCAGTTCCAGGGCGCGTGACCACTCCGCCGGGCCGCTACCGCCAGCGCGGGTCTGGCCGAAGTCGGTATTGTAGAGATAGACCAGGGAAAGCAGCGGCTCGGGAGAGTTCGGCGCGGCGGCTATCATCGCCTCCAGCCCATGCGCCGCCGCCTGGGCCTCTTCGAAGGTCTTCGGACTGGCGTCGATGCCCAGCGCCAGCATCGTTTCGGCGGCGGAGGTTCGATCCCGGGGAGTCAACGAGCGGCGGGCGCGATCGGTCAGGATGATCGGCAGCACCGCGCCGACCACCCGGGCGATGACCTCGTCCGCGCCGGCGCCGGGATCCGACGGCGATAGCGCGAACCTTTCCGACCAGACCATGCGCCGCTCGCCGCTTGTCAGCAGCCGTGTCGCCAGCGACTGCCCGCCGGCCGCGCCGCGCAGATTGGCCGAGAGCACATAGGCGCCCGCGCGCTCGACGGACGGGTCGTCCAGCACCGCGTCGAGGTCTCGTGGATCGGTGATCACCTGCAAGTCGGTGAATCGGGAGAGACCGGACAGCACCTCATCGCGCAGGTCGGCCGCCAACAGGTCGTCGGAACCGGCCCGATCGGCGGCGTCAAACATCGCGACCACCACCGTCGGGATGGTCGGAGCGGAAAGGTCGGGCTCGCCGTCCCGGCGTACCGATGGTCGGTTCAGCGTCGCGCCGACTATCGCCGGCGCCGTTGCAAGGGCCAAGGCCTCCCGCGCCACTGGGCCGGGGGAAACCCCAAACTCCTTGGCCAGGGCCGCCTGCAGGGTCTGAAATCGGCGATAGGCGGTCGCGGTGGCGCCCAGGGCGATGTCCGAACGCATCGCCGCGGCGACGATGGCCTCGTCCAGGGCGTCGCGGTGAAGATAGGCCTCCGCCAGCGCGCCGACGCCTCGCCAGTCGCGTTCGGCCTCCAGGCGTTCGATCCGGCGAGACACCGCCTGGGCCAAGGCGCGGTCCAGTTGGCCGCGGGTCTGGTCGAGCCAGTCGCTGAACAGCCCGGGAATCTCAAGGTCCCGCAGCAGCCTCTCGGCGCCCAACGAGGTCAGAGCCGCCGCGAAGGCCAGGGGCGTGGCTGTATCGATGGCGCTCTTCAGGTCATCGACGTCGCATTCGAACTCATCAGCCCTGAGCCCCACTTCGTCCCGCCGCCGATCGACGAAATCCAGGCCGGCCGACGACATCACATCGTGAAGCTCCAGCAGGCATTGCCTTAGGCTCGCCCGCGCCTGGGCTTCGCCGCGGTCGCTCCACAACAGACCGCTCAGACGCTCGCGGCTGGCGGTGTGGTCGGGAGCGAGGGCGAGATAGGCCAGCAGTCCCCGCGCCCGCCGGTTGGTGATCGCCACCATCTCGCCGCGCGCGCCGACTAGGCGAAAGTCGCCTATCAGCCGCAATTTTGCTCGATCCGCCGAAGCGCCCGAGTTCGCCATGCCCCGACAACCTCGATTGAAACCTGGGTCACCAGACTAGCGGGACTCTCGAACTTAACCCACCATTGGATTGAGGTTTGACCATTGTTAAGGCTGCTCGCACCCAGTTCCGGCGACGCCGCGCCATGGATATTGTTTTGACAACCCAACAGATGGGCCGCACCCTTCGGCCAAAAGGCGCGGGAGGCGGCGATGAGCTATGCGGGCGACAGGCTGATCCTCGACGCGGACAGCCATCTGATGGAGCTCCCGGATTTCCTGTCGGCTCATGCCGACCGCGCTAGCCTGGACCTGCTGCCCAGGCTCGGCGATATCACCACCGGCCAGTTCAATCCGGGCGAGCATGTGGGACGAACCGGCCATGCTCCCGAGGCCGTCGAACGGCTGATCGCCCTAGGCGATAATCTCACTCGAGGTCCTAAATGGCACGACGCCCTGGGCGCCTTCAGCGGTTCGGAGCGCGGCCTGGCGCTGGACCTGCTGGGCTTCAAATCGCAGGTGGTGTTCTCGTCGTTCTGCGCCCGGCCCACCTTCGAGTCGCCACCGGCGGCCCGCTATCCGATCGCCCGGGCGCACAATCGGGCGATGGCGGCCTTTTGCCAGGGCGACCGCCGGCTGATCGGCGTCTCTATCGTGCCTCTCGACGATCCGGATCTGGCGCTTGCCGAGATCGACCACGCCACCGACCTGGGCCTGGGGGCTGTATGGGTCTCCGCCGACCCGCCCGGCGGCCGATCGCCTGGGCATCCCGATCATGAGCCGATCTGGCGGACCCTGGCGGAGCGCGGCCTTCCCTTCATCCTGCACGTCGGCAGTTCGTCGCTGCAGATACCGGCGCCATGGATGAACGACGGCTATCCCG
>JANYFU010000013.1 GCA_025359665.1 Caulobacteraceae bacterium | reverse complement strand
TCACCGGCCTTGAGGCGTTGCGGAGCCAGGATGTAAGCCAGTTCGCCGTCGGCATATTTCACCAAGGCGATGAAGGCGGTACGATTGGGGTCGTATTCGAGACGCTCGACGGTGGCGGTGACGCCCCACTTACGCCGCTTGAAATCCACCACACGATACAGGCGCTTAGCGCCGCCGCCGCGGAAGCGAACGGCTATGCGACCACCACCGCCCCGGCCGCCAGACTTGGTCAGACCCTCAACGAGGCTCTTTTCCGGGCGACCCTTGTGGAGCTCGGAGCGATCGACCAGCACCAGGCTACGGCGCGAGGGCGATGTCGGATTGAAATGCTTCAGAGCCATGGTCTAGAGCCCCGTTGTAATGTCGATGGATTGGCCCTCTTGAAGGGTGACAATCGCCTTCTTGAGATCTGATCTACGTCCGGGACGACCGCGGAACCGCTTGGTCTTGCCCTTCTGGATCAGGGTATTAACCTTGGTCACCTTGACCTTGAACAGCTGCTCAACGGCCGTGGCGATCTCTTCCTTGGTCGAGTTCATGGCTACCTGAAACACCACCTTGTTCTGCTCGGAAAGCAGTGTGGCCTTTTCAGTGATCAACGGCGCCAGAATGGTGTCGTAGTGGCGGGGCGTAAGAGCCATCACGCGGCCTCATTCGCTTCGAAGCGGGCTTCGATCGCCTGGATGGCGGCCCGAGTCAGGATCAGGGTTTCACGACGAAGAATGTCATAAACATTCAGCCCCGCGTCCGGCAGTACATCCAGGTTCGGGATGTTGCGCGCCGCCAGCTTGAAGTTGGCGTCGACGACGGGTCCGGCGATGACCAGGGCGTTCTTCAGGCCCAGGGTCTGGAACCGTCCGCGCAAGCCGGCCGTCTTGCGGTCCGACAGCATGGCGTCTTCGAGCACAACGATGGCGCCGGCCTTGGCCTTGGAGGACAGGGCGTGGCGAAGGGCCATCGCCCGCACCTTCTTGGGCAGGTCGAACGCATGGCTGCGAACCACCGGGCCGTGAGCCTTGGCGCCGCCCACGAACTGCGCGGCGCGGCGCGAGCCATGACGGGCGCCGCCGGTGCCCTTTTGCTTATACATCTTCTTGCCCGTGCGAGAGACCTCGTTACGGACCTGGATTTTGTGGGTGCCGGCGCGGCGCTTGGCCAGTTGCCAAGTCACGCAGCGCTGAAGGATATCGCCACGAATCTCCTCGATGCCGAAGATGTCGTCACGAAGCTCCAACGCCTCGCCTGCGGCGCCGTCCAGATTGATCACATCGATCTTCATTGCGCGTCATCCTCATTTGAGGTTTCCCGCGCCGCGCCAACGGACTTAATCGCGCCGGGGGTCGGCACATCGGCTGGCGCCGCCATCTTGATGGCGTCGCGTATCTTCACGAACGTGCCTTCGGTGCCGGGCACCGCGCCCTTGATCAGGATCAGGCCGCGTTCGACATCGACACGGAACACAGTCAGGTTGAGGGTCGTAACCAGATCCTGGCCCATGTGTCCGGCCATCTTCTTGCCCTTGAATACCTTGCCGGGATCCTGGCGTTGGCCAGTGGAGCCGTGGGCGCGGTGGGACACGGAGACGCCGTGGGTAGCGCGCATGCCGCCGAAGTTCCAGCGCTTCATCGCGCCGGCGAATCCCTTGCCCACGGTCACCCCAGCCACATCGACCTTCTGGCCGGGCAAGAAATGATCGGCGGTGAACTCGGCGCCGACCGCGATGAGGTTCTCTTCGGAGACCCGGAATTCAGCCACATGGCGCTTGGGTTCGACCAAGGCCTTGGCGAAGTGTCCGCGCTCGGCCTTGGAGGTGTTCTTTGCCTTCTTGGCCCCGGCGCCCAGCTGCAGGGCGACATAGCCGTCTTTGTCCTTGGTGCGCTGGGCGGTGACCTGACAACCTTCGAGGCTGAGCACCGTCACGGGCACATGAGTTCCCGTCTCATCGAAGAGACGCGTCATGCCCAGCTTCTTGGCGATTACGCCAGTGCGCATTGGCCGGTCCCCCTACTGAAGCTTGATTTCGACGTCCACGCCGGCGGACAGGTCGAGCTTCATCAGCGCGTCAACGGTCTGCGGGGTGGGATCGACGATGTCGAGCACGCGCTTATGCGTGCGGATTTCGAACTGTTCGCGCGACTTCTTGTCGATGTGCGGCGAACGGTTGACTGTGAAACGCTCGATCAGCGTGGGCAGGGGTATCGGACCCCTTACGGTCGCACCGGTGCGCTTGGCCGTATTGACGATCTCGCGTGTGGAATGATCCAGCACGCGGTGATCAAAGGCCTTGAGCCGGATGCGGATGTTCTGACGATCCATATCGCTCGTATTTCCCTTCAGGCTGTAGAGCCCGTGTGCGCCAGACCATGTCAAAGACCAGCCCGCCGGACCAAACAGGTCCGACAAACGCATAAGCTCGCAAAAACGAATGGCCCACGCGGAACACCGCGAGGGCCCCTAACTGATGAAGGATGGCGACAGCACCATCCGATCAGGGTCGTCTCGCGAACCGCGTCTGCCCCGAAAACGCTCGCGGGACACAGCCGGTTCGACTAAGAAGCGCGGTGTCTAGACGGCTCCTCCCAGGTCGTCAAGGGTTTCCACCGTGAGATCAGGCGCCGATGACCGCTCGCTCCGCGCTAAACTGGGACCACGACCAAGCCGTTCTTGAGGCGAGATGATCTTGGCACGAATGGGCAACCGTTGAGACGCACTGATAGATCACGACGGAGCGCTATCGCGTTCACCATCTCCGCCGCGCTCCACATCCTGTTTCTGGCGCTGATCGTCAGCCAGGTGACGCCGGACTATGAACTGCCCGAGCCGCCGACCCCGCCCATGGATGTCCGCATCATGCCGATGCCGGAACCGACGCCGCGGGTGATCATCCCACCAGTGTTCAAGGTTCTACCGCCGCCGCCAAAACCCGAACCGCCCAAGCCCTCACCCGCGCCCGAGCCCGCGCCGACGGCCCCGCCGAAGCCACAACCCCAGCCCGAGCCCGCGAAGCCGGCCGCCGCCCCATCGCCGCCGAAGCCCGCGCCGCTGCCGCCGCTGCCGGCGAAACCGTTGCCCCCGTTGCCAAAACCCGAGCCGCGCCCGGCGGCGACGGTAGCTCCCTCGCCCGCACCGCCCAAGCCAGTCGCGCCCGTGGCGCCGCCCTCACCGGCCGCGCCTCTGCGCCTGAACAACATCCACAAACCCGACAAGGACGCGCCGACCAATGTGCCGACTCTGCCGTTTGCCCCAGCGCCGGCGTCCTCGGCGGGCGGAACGCCGCCACCCGTCATCGGCGGAGAGCCACCACTAGGAGGATCGAGACTCAACGGGCTGACGCCCTATCCCTATGGAGCGATGCCCAACGGCGGCGGCGGACTGCGCGGAACGCTGGTGGGCTGCGCCAACCCTGACGCGGTTGGCCTCAGCACCGCGGAGCGCGCCCGTTGCAACGAACGATTCGGCGTCGATATCGGCGGTGCGCCGAAACTCGACGGTATCTCGCCGACCAAGCGACGGGACTTCGACAAGGCGGCGGCCCGCCAGGATGCCGACACGCGGTATCGCGACACGGTTCCAAGGGGCGAGCCGGCCCATCCGCTCTCTTCCGGCGCCGGCGACACTTCGCGCGGGCCGAGCTCAGTAATTCCCTCCGGCCCACCGCATTAAAAAAGACCCGGAGCGTCCCGCCCCGGGTCTCTTTACGCTTTTAGACGAGGTTGCACCCTCGTTCGAAAGAGGGTGCAACCAAGCCTCAGACCGTAACCTTTTCGGCCTCGGCGGCCGCGCCGATATCGGCCGGCAGCGGCTCCATGACCACTTCGCGGCTGGCTGCCAGTTGCTCGTCGCGCTTGGCGGCGATCCGCTGGAGACCACGCAGATAGGAACCCGTGCCGGCCGGGATAAGCCGGCCCACGATGACGTTCTCCTTCAGGCCCTCAAGGGTATCGCGCTTGCCATGGACCGATGCATCGGTGAGGACGCGGGTGGTCTCCTGGAAGGACGCCGCCGAGATGAAGCTGCGGGTCTGCAGCGACGCCTTGGTGATGCCCAGCAATACCGGCTGAGTGAGCGCGGGACGTCCCTTGCGGGCTTCGGCCTTGGCGTTCTCCTCATCGACCTCTGGCTTGTCGAGGTGGTCGCCCTTCAACAGGCCGGTATCGCCCGGTTCCAGGATCTCGACCTTCTGCAGCATCTGACGCACGATCGTCTCGATATGCTTATCATTGATCGGCACGCCTTGCAGCCTATAGACCTCCTGAATTTCGTTGACCAGGAATTCGGCCAGGGCCTCGATGCCCAGAATCCGCAGAATATCGTGCGGATCGGGGTTACCATCGATGATGTACTCGCCCTTGCGGATCGAATCGCCATCGTGGACCGCGATGTGCTTGGCCTTGGGGATCAGGAACTCAACCGCCTCGCCATCTTCCGGGGCGATCTTGATGCGGCGTTTGTTCTTGTAGTCGCGGCCGAACTCTACCCGACCATCCATCTCGGCGATCACGGCGCAATCCTTGGGACGCCTAGCCTCGAACAGTTCCGCCACCCGCGGCAGACCGCCGGTGATGTCTCTCGACTTGGCGCTTTCGGTCGGCAGACGCGCCAGAACTTCGCCCGGCTTGGCTTCGTCGCCATTGCCGACCGAAAGAATGGCCCCGACCGGCAGGAGGTAACGCGCCTCGCCACCATTACCCAGGCGCTTGTAGGCGCCGGTCTCGTCCAGCACTGCCACACTCGGGCGCAGGTCGGTCCCACGGGTCGAGGCGCGCCAGTCGATAACCACCCGATTGGAAATACCGGTGGCTTCGTCGGCTTCTTCACGCACCGAAATACCCTCGACCAGATCCTCGAAGCGAACCCGTCCGGGAACCTCGGTGATGATCGGCGTCGTGTAGGGGTCCCATTCCGCGAACCGGGTTCCACGGGTAATAGCCGAACCATCCTTGACCTTCAGGCGCGCGCCATAAGGCGGCTTGTAAGTCTCCCGGTCCACGCCATCCACTTGGATCATGATCTGCAGATTGCGGCTCATCACGATCACATCGCCATTGGGCGCCACCACGGTGTTGCCCGGCGAGAGTTTCAATACGCCGTCGTTGCTGGCCTCGAAGAAGGACTGTTCGGCCACCTGCACCGCGCCGCCGATGTGGAAGGTGCGCATGGTCAGCTGTGTGCCGGGCTCGCCGATCGACTGGGCGGCGATGACGCCGACGGCCTCACCGATATTCACCGGCGTGCCGCGCGCCAGATCGCGGCCATAGCAGGCGCCGCACACCCCGACCTTCGTCTCGCAGGTCAGCACAGAGCGAACCTTGGCCGATTGCACGCCGTGCTTTTCGATCAGCTCGATCATGTCCTCGTCGAGATAGGTATCGGCGGGAATGACCACCTGGTCGCTGGTCGGGGACTTCATGGCTTCGGCGGAGAAGCGGCCCAGAACCCGCTGCCCCAGGGAGACTTGAACCTCGCCGCCCTCGGCCACGGCGCGCAGGGTGATGCCCCGCGTGGTGCCGCAATCCTCTTCGGTGATGATGCAGTCCTGCGCCACGTCGACCAGACGACGGGTCAGGTAGCCGGAGTTGGCGGTCTTCAAGGCCGTATCGGCCAGACCCTTACGAGCGCCGTGGGTGGAGTTGAAATACTCCTGCACGGTCAGGCCTTCCTTGAAGTTCGAGATGATCGGCGTCTCGATGATCTCGCCGGACGGCTTGGCCATCAGGCCACGCATCCCGCCGAGTTGCTTCATCTGGGCCTGCGAACCGCGGGCGCCGGAGTTGGCCATCATCCAGACCGAGTTGATCTCCTTCTGGCGACCGTTCTCATCGACCTTGGCGGCCGAGATTTCAGCCATCATCTCTTCGGAGACCTTGTCCGTGGTCTTGGACCAGGCGTCGACCACCTTATTGTATTTCTCACCCTTGGTGATCAGGCCGTCCGCGTACTGCTGCTCGTATTCCTCGACCAGCTTGCGGGTGTTTTCGACGATGCCCTTCTTGCTGCTGGGGATGATGATGTCATCCTTGCCGAAAGAGATGCCGGCCTTGGCCGCTTCTCGGAAGCCCAGGCGCATGATCTGGTCGGCGAAGATCACCGTCGCCTTCTGACCGCAGTGCCGATAGACCTGATCGATAAGGTTACCGATCTCTTTCTTGGTCAGGCTCTTGTCCACCAGCCGGTGGCCGATGTGGATGTGATGCGGCAACAGGGCGGCGATCTTCATCCGGCCAGGGGTCGTCTCGATGACCTTCTGGACCATCTTGCCTTCGGGATTCATTTCGGTGAATCGGGCGCGGATCTTGGTGTTGACGGTGACCACGCCGGCGTCCAGCGCCGCCTCGATCTCGCCGACGTCGAAGAACGCCTTGCCTTCGCCAGGTTCGCCGGGCTTGGCCTGCGAAATGTAATACAGCCCGAGCACGATGTCCTGCGACGGCACGATGATCGGCTTACCGTTGGCCGGAGACAGGATGTTGTTGGTGCTCATCATCAGCACCCGTGCTTCAAGCTGCGCTTCCAGCGACAGCGGCACGTGCACCGCCATCTGGTCGCCGTCGAAGTCGGCGTTGAACGCCGTGCAGACCAGGGGGTGAAGCTGGATCGCCTTGCCTTCGATCAGCTTGGGCTCGAACGCCTGAATGCCCAGGCGGTGCAGGGTCGGAGCGCGGTTGAGCATGACCGGGTGCTCGCGGATCACCTCTTCGAGGATATCCCACACCTGCGGTTGCTCGCGCTCGACCATGCGCTTGGACTGTTTGACGGTGCCCGAGAGACCCTTGGCGTCGAGGCGCGCGTAGATGAACGGCTTGAACAACTCGAGCGCCATCTTCTTGGGCAGACCGCACTCATGCAGCTTCAGTTCCGGACCGACGACGATCACCGAACGGCCGGAATAGTCGACCCGCTTACCCAGCAGGTTCTGGCGGAAGCGGCCTTGCTTGCCCTTCAGCATGTCGGCCAGCGACTTCAGCGGACGCTTGTTGGCGCCGGTGATTACCCGGCCACGGCGGCCGTTGTCGAACAGGGCGTCGACGCTCTCCTGTAGCATCCGCTTTTCGTTACGGATGATGATGTCGGGCGCGCGCAACTCGATCAGACGCTTCAGGCGGTTGTTACGGTTGATCACCCGGCGATAGAGATCATTGAGGTCGGAGGTAGCGAAGCGGCCACCGTCCAGCGGCACAAGCGGACGCAGCTCAGGCGGAATGACCGGGATCACCGTCATTACCATCCATTCGGGACGGTTGCCGCTTTCGCTGAACGCCTCGAGGATCTTCAGGCGCTTGGAGGTCTTCTTGAGCTTGATCTCAGAGGTGGTGGTAATCAGCTCTTCGCGCAGACGGTCGGCCTCGCCGACTAGATCGATGGCCTTGAGCAGACCCTGGATCGCCTCGGCGCCGATTTCAGCGGTGAAGCTGTCGTCGCCGAACTCTTCCTGGAAGCGCATATACTCGTCTTCCGACAGCAGCTGGTGCTGCTTGAGGCTGGTCAGACCCGGCTCGGTGACGATGTAGTATTCAAAATACAGCACCCGCTCGATGTCCTTGAGCGGCATGTCGAGCATCATGGCGATGCGGCTGGGCAGCGACTTCAGGAACCAGATATGCGCCACCGGCGAGGCCAGCTCGATATGGCCCATGCGCTCACGGCGTACGCGGGCCAGGGTGACCTCAACGCCACACTTCTCGCAGATAATACCCTTGTATTTCATGCGCTTGTACTTGCCGCAGAGGCACTCGTAGTCCTTCGTCGGGCCAAAGATGCGGGCGCAGAACAGGCCGTCGCGCTCGGGCTTGAAGGTCCGATAGTTGATGGTCTCAGGCTTCTTGATCTCGCCGAACGACCACGAGCGGATCTTTTCCGGGCTGGAGAGCGAGATGCGAATCTGGTCGAAGGTCGGCGCGGCGACCACCGGATTGAAGATATTCAGGACTTCCTGGTTCATGGATTTTCCAGTTCGTCAGATAGGATGAAAGGCCATGGAGAGGGGCTGACGGCCCCTCTCCTCGCCTAAGGCGCGGTGCGTGTGACGGGTATCAGCTGTTCTCAAGTTCGACATTCAGGCCCAGGGAACGCATTTCCTTGACCAGAACGTTGAAACTCTCGGGGATACCGGCCTCGAAGGCGTCGTCACCGCGAACGATGGACTCGTAGACCTTGGTCCGACCCGCGACGTC
>JANYFU010000632.1 GCA_025359665.1 Caulobacteraceae bacterium | reverse complement strand
GACCAAGAAGACGGCGAAGCCCCACGACGACGACGAAAAACGTACCCGCCCACAATGACAGTGATGGACTACTTCCCCTCCCTCAATTCCGCGTCGGCTTGCCCAGCAGCTGGTCGGAAATGATCCGCTGCTGGATCTCCGAGGTGCCTTCGAAGATCTTGGTCAGCCGGGCGTCGCGCCAGTAGCGCTCGATCGGGTGCAGGGTCGTGTAGCCGGCGCCGCCGAGGATCTGCAGGGCTTCGCTGGTCACTCGCTCGGCCATCTCCGAGGCGAAATATTTGACCATCGAGGTCTCCTTGGTCGCCGCCTGGCCCGCGTCGAGCAGCGCGCAGGTGTGGTACATCAGCTGGCGCGCGGCCTCGATTTCGGTGGCCATGGTGGCGATCTTGAAGCGGATGGCCTGGAAGTCGCTGATCGGCCGGCCGAACTGCACCCGTTCGCGCGCGTAGTCCGACGCGTGGTCCAGCGCCGCCTGGGACAGGCCGATCGAGCGGGCGGCGGTGTGGGCCCGGGCCAGGCCGAGCGAGGCGGCCGTGGCCTGGAACGCCCGGCCGACGGCGCGGTCGGATTCCGGCGCTACCGGCGCCCGGGTCCCCTCGAAGCGCAGCTCCCAGGTCTTCCAGCCGAAATAGCCGATCTTGGGGATCGGCGAGCCGGTGACCCCGTTCGGCAGCTCGCCCTTGGGCTTTTCCACCGAGACGCTGACCGTGCCCGCCCGGCCCTCCGGTGCGGCGGGGTCGTCGATCCGGCACAGCACGCTGATGAAATCGGCGCCGTCGGCGAAGGTGCACCAGTATTTGTTGCCGGTGATCACCCATTCGTCGCCGTCGCGCCGGGCCCGGCAGGCGACACTGGAGAGATCCGACCCGGTCTGCGGTTCCGACAACGCCGCGGCCCCCAGATAGCGGCCCTGGGCCATGGCGGCGATCTTGGCGCGGCGCGCTTCGCCGACCCCGGGGATCGAGCGATAGAAGCCGTTGCCGCGGGCGATGATGCTGGCGACGCTCATCCAGCCGCGCGCCAGCTCCTCGGCGACCAGGCAGTATTCGAACGCGCCCAGGCCCAGGCCGCCGTATTCCTCCGGGATCAGGATGCCGAAGAACCCCAGCTCGCCCATCTTGGCGAGCAGCCCGGCGGGGATGTCGCCCTTTTCCGGGTCCAGGCGGTTGGCGGTTGGCGTGACCTCCTCACGGGTGAAGGTCCGGGCCAGGTCCTGCATCATCAGCCGCTCGTCGGTCAGATAGGGCGACCCGGACGCCACTTGCGCTACGCTGCTCATGGTCTCGGGCTCCCGGGCTGTGCTCTGATCTGTTCGAGGACGGGCAGCAGATAGCCGATGAACGCCTCGGGGTTTTCCGACATCGGGAAATGCCCGACACCGGTCATGCCGGTCCAGGTCGAGCCGGCGATGGCCGCGTGCGCCGCCTGGCCATGCTCGATCGTGCCGCTGGCGTCATATTCGCCCGACAGGATATGGACCGCGACCTTGCCGGTGTCGATCTTCGACGCCGTCTCGCGCAGGTCATAGTCGGCCAGATAGTAGTGGAGGTCCCCCAGAAAGGCCGGTGGCCAGCCCGCCGCATAAACCTGGCTGGTCTCCTTGCGAAACGCCTCCGGAGAGGTCGGGCTCATCAGGGCGTTCATCGCCCGCGCCTTGTATTCGTTGCTGACCTGGGGATGCCACAGAGCGCTCAGCGCCTTGAGGTCACCCTCGATATTAAGCGCGCCTTCGAGCGAGATCACCGCCCGGAACACCTCGGGATGGTGCAGCGCCAGGTCCAGCGCCAGTAGTCCGCCCACGGAGCAGCCCATGAACACCGGCTGCTCCAGGCCCAGCGCACCGGCCAGGGCGACGGGGACCGACCGCAGGAAGCCAGCGGTCAGATTGTAGTCCTCCGCCCACCACCTGGGTCCGACCGGCGGCAGCGACTTGCCGTGAAACGGCAGATCATAGGCGATCAGTCGGAAATGATCGGTGATGGCGCGGCATTCGAACAGGTGGCGCCATTGGGAGCCATGGCAGCCGGCGGTATGCTGCAGCAGCACCGGGATCCCCTCGCCCGCCTCCTCGAAATAGACGCGGTAATCCTGACCCTCAAGATCCAGGTGAACATAGCGGCCGACCGGACTGTCGAAGGTTCCGGACCGGCCGGTGGTCGTCGGGGCCACGGCGACACCTGGGTCGGCCGGGCGCAGCAGCTCCAGCGCCCGCATCACCGCCGGGTAGTATTGGGCGTGGACCACCGGATCGGCGCGAAGGGTCAGATGGCCTGGGCCGATCAGATTGAATATGTCGTTGAAAAACCGCGGCGGCCGCGCGGCCAGCAGCGAGGCCCACACCGCCTCGCCGCCGCTCAGGGTGACGACGCCAGGCGCCCCGACCCCGGGATCGGACGCTCGCGGAACACCATCGGTCACGGTCATGGCGACCGTCGTCGCCCCGATCTCCAGCCGCAGGCCGCCGGTCCAGAACCGCGCGGCGATCCGGAATTCCCCGTCGGCTTCACAGCGCGCGACCAGGGTCCCGGCGTTCCAGGTCTGGTTGATTGTCATGGCCACTCCTCCCTGAGCGCCGGCTCGCCGGCCGGGCTGAAGTCCGGTATGCGCGGGCCGCGTAACCGGCCGGATGACGCGGACCCTTCCCCGCAGACAAAGGCGGCCGCAGGCCAGCCAAATCAACTTTAGACTCGCCAATAATCGAGGATATTATATATGAAATACCCGATGGCTGGCCGATCATGAGATCCATCAAGTCGGCCGAACGCACCCTGGCGCTGTTCGAAGTGTTCTCTCAGCGCGAGGAAGGTCTGACGGTCGGACAGGTGGCGCGGGAGCTGGATATTCCACAGCCCAGCGCCAGCATGCTGCTGCGCAATCTCCACCATATCGGCTACCTCGACTACGACCGGGCGCGGCGCCTGTTCGCGCCTACCATACGGGTGATGCTGCTGGGCAGCTGGATCAGCCGGAGATTCAGCGAAGCCGGGTCGATCGCCGAGCGGCTGAAGACCCTGCAGGAACAGTGCGGCGAAACCGTCTATGTCGGCGTTCAGAACGGCGCGGCGATGCAATATATCGTCAGCCTGCACGCCTCCGAGCCCGACCGGCTTCAGGTAAATTCCGGCAACTTCCGCTCCTTGACCTGTTCGGCGCCGGGGCGGGCGTTGCTGAGTCTCAAGCCCGACCCTGAGGTCACGGCCTGGGTCAGGCGGTGCAACGCCGAAGCCCCGGAGGACCGGTTTAGGGTCAGGGAACGCGACTATCTGACTCTGATCGAACGCGTCCGTCGCCAGGGCTATGGCGACAGCGACGGCGACGTGACGCCGGGCCTGGGCGCATTCGCCGTGACGATCGATTCGCCGCTGGGCGACATGCCGCTGGCGGTCGGCTGCGGCGGCCCGATGGGCCGGATCCGGCGAAAGCGCGACCGGATCCTTGAGGGTTTGACGACGCTGAAGGCTTTCTACGTCAGCGCCTGAGGCGGGGCGACCAGGGGCTGGACGAACGCCCCAGTCTTCGCGACGGTGGAAAATCGTGGGTGCTCGACATGAACGCGCAAGAACAGATCGATGCGTATATCTCGGATCAGACTCCGTCGAAACGCGAAGAAATGTTGGTGCTGCATCGGCTTGTAATCGGCATATCTCCCGGATGCAGGCTCTGGTTCCTTGATGGCAGGGATGATGATGGTAAGATAATTTCCAACCCGAATGTGGGCTATGGCTTGCAGACTCAGAAATATGCCGGCGGTGGAACCAAGACGTTCTATCAGGTAGGGATGAGCGCGAACACGATAGGAATATCAATCTATATAATGGGCATTTCAGACAAGAGATACCTGACCGAAACTTATGGAGACAGAATCGGAAAAGTAAAAATTACCGGCTATTGTATCAAATTTAGACACCTGAGAGACGTGAACCTCGACACGCTTGAAGAGATAATCGCCAACCATATGGCCTGATCGTCCGCCCTTGACCGTGGCCCTGCGCAACGTGTTCGATACGCCGGCGCCTGGGCCAGCCGGACGCCAGGAGAGGAAACATGGACGGCTCGCTCGCTCCGCAAACCACGGTGTCGGTGACGGCCCAGCTGGCGCGCCAGCTGATCGCCATGCGATCCGAGCCGCTCTCGGCCGAGGCCGTGACCGTCGCCAGGCAATGTCTGCTCGACTGGCTGGGCGTGACCCTGGCCGGTCGCGGCGAACCCCTGGTCGGGATCCTGACGGAGGAGCTGGCGCCCCAAGATACGCCCGAAGGCTGCACCCTGATCGGAAGCGGACGCAGGACCTCGCTGATCGACGCCGTGCTGATCAACG
>JANYFU010000585.1 GCA_025359665.1 Caulobacteraceae bacterium | reverse complement strand
TAAACGATTTCTTCAAGATCACCCTGCCGCGGAACTGGCGAGACATCCGCAACGTCGTCTCAGACAATTTCCACGTGATCAGGCCAGAGGATTTTCGGGTTCTATCGTGAACAGGGTATAACTAAAATATAACATTTGTTTACGTGCAACCGGGGGGGAGTATGCACGGAAGATCAGATTCACTGGAGCCGACCATCGACGGGGTGGCTCTCGGCGATATCCGGCCGATGTGGCCGCTGAAGACTCTAGGCTACCGGGCGACCCGGCTGGCCTATGCGGCCAATCGCCGGCGGAACCGCACCGCCGACCAGCGTCCCATAGCCTCGGATGTCATGCTGCGAGACCGGTCCATCGCCAGCCTGAAAGAGACGGGCGTCATCACCTATACAGGTGAGTTCGGCGCCGAGATCACCACTTTCATCCCATTTATCTTCTGGCTCAAAGCCGAAGGCCTGATGCGCGGTCGCCGCGTGGTGACTTTCGCCGGCATGCGCCCCTATTACTATTTTCTGGATGACGACGAGTACGCTGAAAAGCCCGAGGCCCGGATCTACACTCCAGTCGCAAGGCGAACGTGGCCGACCAACAGCACCTACACCGCTGTCCGCCAAGCTTGGCACGTGTGCCCAGACTATCGCGCCCGCTACGCCGGGGAGGGCCTGAAGTTCAGTCGACCGGTTCTGTTCGTCCAGAATAAATTCGCGACCGAACAGGGCAAGGGGCCGATAAACTACCTGCATCTGATAGCCCTGGACCGCCTGTTCGCCGCCCACTCGCGCACTTTCGACATCGTCTACAGCCGTCCTCGCACCCTGCCGCGGGAAACGGGCTATGTGGAGGACGCGGACATCGCCTGTGACTACCCCGACCTCGCCGTCGTCAGGCGTCATCCCCACGTCCTGGACCTGGAGACATGGTGCGTGCGCCAGATGGCCGACTACAATCTCGTCAAGCTTCAGATGCTGGCAAAGAGTCACGTTTTCGTGGCTGTTCAGGGTGGTGGGTCGCACCTTCTGGCCTGTTTCGGCGAGTCCCTGATGCTGATGCTCGACTATCGCAGCGGCGAATTTCCCCACTCCTATTCGCTCGGCGCCTATAAATATCTGTCCAACCCATCTCCGATACTCCTCCTTGCCCGCTCGGACCGTGATCTCGATCGAGGACTCGATGTGTTGGAGGGCGTTCGGATGGTTGATCGCGGCGTGTGCGTGCCGCGTCATCTGATGTCCACCCTCCAATCCCTGAGGATCTAGCGATGGCTCGCGATGACCTCCTGATCATCGGAGCGGGTCCGGCCGGCCTGTCGCTATCGATGGCCTACGACGGGTCCTCGCGTATCCTTGAGCGAGCGGGCGAGGTGGGCGGCCTGTGCCGGTCCGTCAGTTTCGGCGGGGCGGTGTTCGACCTTGGCGGCCATTCCTTTCACTCCCCCCATCCCGAGGTCATGGATTTGGTGGAAGACCTGATGGCCGGGCATTGGAGCGGGCAGCGCCGCGACGCGCGCGTTCATTTTCAGGGAGAACTGATCGACTATCCGTTCCAGAACTCGATAGACCAGATCGCAGACCCGATCGTCGCCGCCGATTGCCGCCGTGGCGCCCCGACATCCACTGCCGCGGCGGATGCGGCGACGAATCTCGAAGACTGGATTCAAGGGCGCTTTGGCGAAGGCGTCGCGCGGCATTTCATGCTGCCCTACAACCGTAAGCTCTGGGCGCGGGACCTCCGGCGCGTAAGCTGTGAATGGGTCTCCGAGCGGATCGCCGGCGCCGAAGTCCAGGCCGTAAAGACGCCGAACGGCGCGGTTGTCCCGAAACGTCAGCCCCTGCGGTCCACCAGCGAAATCGGTTATCCGGCCGAGGGCGGCTTTGGCGGGATATTCAAGACCATGACGTCCCGCTGCGGCCCCATATCCTTCGATCAGGATGTGACCAGCATCGATCTCAATGCGCGCTCCGTGCGAACCGCCGGCGGCGCGACCTGGAACTGGGGCCGCCTGGTTTCCACCATGCCCCTGCCGCTTCTCCTGTCGGCGATTGATGGCTGCCCGGCTTCACTGCTTGCCGCGGCGGACCGGCTGGAAACGGTGTCGATGAAGATCGTGATGCTGTGCGTGGCGGGGCCGGTGGCCGACGCGCCCCAGCGAGTCTACGTCGCCTCGCCGGACATGCCCGCCCACAAGATCGCCTTCAATCACACCAGTTCGCCCAACCTGCGAAGCCGCCCTGTCCACGCGATCATGGCCGAGGTCGCCTATTCGCCCGACAAGCCCGCGCCAGCCGACGATGAGTTGATCGCCACGAGCGTGGACTGGCTGGCCGACGCCGGTTTGATCTCTTCGACCGCCGCGGTTGTGGAGGCGCGCGTCGTCGACCTGGTCCATGGCTATCCCGTCTACACCCATGAGCGGCCGGCCATCGTGGCCGCGGCGCGCGCCTGGCTCGAACCGCGAGGTGTTCACACCATCGGGCGTTTCGGGGCCTGGGCCTACGTCAATTCCGACGCCTGTATTCACGAGGGCCTGAAACTGGCCGCGCGGCTGAAGGCGCCTTGGGGAGCGGAGGTTTGAGCGGGCAGCCATGGCTTCGTCGGGCGACGATCAAGGCGCGCCGCGCGGCCGTCCGGATGGGGTTCAAGATACCGAAGCTGCCCCCCGAACAGCGCTTTCACGCCATGACCGAGAGCACCGACGCCGACTGGTCCGGGATTCTCCTCGCCGACGCCGCCTACGGCAAGCAACTGCCCGATCGTCTGATGACCATGATGCGGATGTTGGCGGGCGAGCCGCATGGGTTTGCCATCGATCGGCTGCAACATGCTCTGCAGACCGCGACACGCGCCCTGCGTGAAGGGGAAGACGACGGTTATGTCGTCTGCGCGCTGCTGCACGACATCGGCGCCACCATCGCTCCCGAGCATCATGCGGAGGTGGCGGCGAACATACTTCAGCCTTACGTCTCCGAGGCCGACCACTGGATGGTGGCTCATCATGACATCTTCCAGGGTTACTATTTCGCCCAGCACATCGGCCGGGATCGTGACGCCCGAGAGGCTTTCAGGGGGCATCCGCATTTCGAACATACCGCCCGGTTCTGTCATCGCTACGACCAGAGCGCTTTCAATCCCGACTATGAGACTCTGCCCCTGGAAGCTTTCGAGCCCGCCCTACGACAGGTGTTAGCCCACTACCGCCGATAGGCTCCTTTGGAGGGTGAAATGCACAGACGAACACTGCTGCACCTGGTGTCCGTCGCGCCTTTGTTGCTTGGCGCCGGATCCGCCCTTGGGGGGCCTAGACCGGCGGTCCGCGTCCGTCCGTCCGACGCCGCGTGGCCGTCGGCCGATGAGTGGGCCAAGCTGAAGGCGCGTGTCGGCGGCAATCTGATTAAGCCGGCGCCTTTGCTGGAAGCCTGCGAGGCCGAGCCCAAAGGCGGCGACTGCCGAACCCTGCTGAAGTCACTCCAGAATCCCTATTTCATCGGCGACCAGCCGTCGGGAACCCAGGTTTCGGGCTATCTGGAGGCCTGGGCCCCTGCCCCCAGCGCCTATGCGGTTGCGGCCCGTTCGGCGGCCGAGGTCGCCGCGGCCGTGGACTTTGCCCGGCGCCATAGCCTGCGCCTGGTGGTGAAGGGCGGAGGGCACAGCTACCTCGGAACCTCCAACGCTCCCGACTCCCTGCTGATCTGGACACGGCCGATGCGCGATGTGGCGGTGCACGACGCCTTCACGCCCAAGGGCGCGCCCACATCCGAAACGCCGGTTCCGGCCGTCTCCGCCGGGGCGGGGACGGTGTGGATGGATCTTTATGACGCGGTGACCACCAAGGCCGGGCGCTATGTCCAGGGCGGCGGCTGCACAACTGTAGGCGTGGCCGGTCACATTCAGAGCGGTGGCTTCGGCTCATTTTCCAAACGGTTCGGAACTTCGTCGGCGCATCTGCTGGAGGCCGAGGTGGTCACCGCCGATGGCGCCATCCGCATCGCCAACGCCCATCGCAACGCCGACCTGTTTTGGGCTCTCAAGGGTGGCGGCGGGGGAAGCCTGGGCGTGATCACCAGGGTCACCCTGCGCACCCACGACCTGCCGGCGACCTTCGGCTGGGCCAGCGGGCGCATCAAGGCGTCTTCCGACGCGGCCTATCTGCGTCTGGTCTCCCGGTTTCTGGAGTTCTACTCCAACAGTCTGTTCAACGCCCATTGGGGCGAGCAGGTCTCTATCCGGCCGGAGAACGTCCTCGGTATCTCAATGGTCAGCCAGGGGTTGGGCGGCGAGGAATCGGTGGCGATCTGGCGCGGGTTCATCGACTGGGTGCGGGCGTCGCCGGACGATTTCAGCATTGTGGAAAAGATGGAGATCGGCGCCGCCCCGGCGCGGGGCTGGTGGGACGCGGTGGCCCGGCGCAAGCGCGGGTCCGACAGCATGCGCTATGACACCCGCCCGGGTTCGCCGGACACCCAGGCCTGGTGGTCGGGCGACCAGGGCCAGGTCGGCGCTTTCATGCACGCCTATGATTCGATCTGGCTGCCGGCCGCGCTTCTGGCGCCGGCGGCGCGCGACCGCCTGGCCGAAACCCTGGTCGCCGCCAGCCGCCATTTCCCGGTGGATCTGCATCTGAACAAGGGGTTGGCCGGCGCGCCGCCCGACGTGATCGCCGCCGCCCGCGACACGGCGATGAGCCCGGACTCGCTGACCGCGTTCGCTCTGGCGATCATCGCCACGGGGGGTTTGCCGGCCTACATGGATCTGGTGGGCCTCAAGCCCGATCTCGCCTTCGCACACCGTAGCGCAGAGCGCGTCGCGGCCTCGGCCAGGGCCGTCCGCCAGATTGCGCCCACCGCCGGCTCCTATCTCTCCGAAAGCAGCTATTTCAACGCCGACTGGAAACACGCCTACTGGGGCGAAAACCATCCCCGCCTGAGCGGTGTCAAGGCCAGGTACGACCCGGCGGGACTGTTCTTCGTCCACCACGGGGTAGGTAGCGAGGCGTGGAGCGCGGATGGGTTCGAGAGGGTGGGGTCCGATGTCGACCTGGGTCCCGGCTCGTCCCCGCGGTCGAAGGTCCGTTCGGCCGACAACCGGCGCGCCGGCGCCCCAGGCCGCGAATCCGCGACTTGGGGTGATTGAATTACAGCGTTCGACTGGGGGGTCCGGCG
>JANYFU010000579.1 GCA_025359665.1 Caulobacteraceae bacterium | reverse complement strand
CATGCCCACCTCGGCCGCGCTGGAAGCGGCAAGCGAAGCGGGATTGGATCTGGTGGAGGTTTCCCCCACCGCCGACCCGCCGGTCTGCAAGATTCTCGATTTCGGCAAGTTCAAATTCCAGGAACAGAAGAAGAAGAACGAAGCGCGCAAGCGCCAGAAGCTGGTCGAGGTCAAGGAGATCAAGCTTCGTCCGAACATCGATATCCACGACTACGGCGTGAAGACCAAGGCCATGCACCGCTTCTTCGAAGAGGGTGACAAGGTCAAGGTGACCCTGCGCTTCCGTGGCGGAGAGATGCGCCACCCGGAGCTGGGCATGAAGCTGCTTCAACAGGTGCGCACCGACTTCGACGAAGTCGCCAAGGTCGAATACGAGCCGCGCATGGAAGGCCGCCAGATGATCATGATCCTCGCGCCGCGCTGAGATTGACTGCCGCTCCGCGTGGGGGTGGTCAATCTCACATGGCTTCACCGCCAAGGCTGTGGTCTCATGACTTCGGGTCGCGACGATATGCCGTCCTGACCCTGGGGGGGCCACGATGAAGTTTGGGCAAATCCTGGCGCTGTTGCTCGCCCTTGCGATCACGCCATGGGCTTCGGCGGCGCCGCTCGAATTCTACGGCCGCCTGCCGTTGGTCGAGGAGATGCGAATTTCGCCCGACGGCGACCGCATCGCCTATGCGATCACCGACGGCGAGCGCCGCACGCTCATTATCAAAACCCTGGCGACAGGCGCCGTGATAGCGGGTCTCAACCTAGGCGAACAAAAGATCCGGAACATCCAGTGGGCCGGGTCGAATCACTTGATCATCACTGAATCGGCTTCTGGCTATTTGAATAGCGCTATTACGCGCAGATCTGAGTGGAACTTCGCCATAGACTATAACCTGGTCAGCAAGACCCACAGGTCTCTGCTTGGCGGTGACTCGGGTTCCGCCGTCGTGATCTTCGGACCGGTGATGATCCGCATGGTGGAGGGTCGCCCGTTCGCCTTTGTGGCCAGCAACTTTTTTGTCGACAACCGTGGGCAATATGGTCTCTCGAAAGTGGACCTGGACCGCGGTGACCGCCTGACCTTGATCGATGAGGGCTTTCTAAACACTTACGACTACAGCGTCGACGAACGTGGAAAGGTCATATCGGAACTCGAATACGACGATCCACACGCATCCTGGTTCCTGAAGACCAAGGACGCCAAGTGGAAACTCGAGGCGACCGAGAAGAGCCAAACGGGGCTTCCGGCGTTCGAAGGCCCAGGCCCCGAGGGGGAATCCCTCTTGTTGCGGTTTCCGGCGGAGCAGGAACCGCTCCTGCGGGAATTCCTCCCCGGCTCGACGACCTGGAAACCGCCGGCGCCCGCGCCCGCTAAGGTCTTATATGATCCGGCAACCCACAGGCCCCTGGCAATGGCTTCCCTGGTCGGCGAGGACACCGTCTACGCCTTCGCCACCCCCGCCGACCAGAAGATCTGGAAGGCGATTGTAGCCGCGTTTCCCACCGACCGGGTCGAGTTGATCTCGCTGAGCGAAGACCACCGCAAGTTCATCCTGCGGGCGGACTCCCCGACGGACGGCCCCGCCTACGCTTTGCTCGATCTGGCTACCCGAAAGGCGAACTGGATCGCGAAGGAGTATGAAGGTCTGAAGCCGGACGACATCGCCCCCGTGACCGCGATCACCTTCAAGGCCGGCGATGGCCTGGACCTGACTGGCTATCTGACACTGCCGCGCGCCCGGGGCGGCAAGCTTCCCCTGGTGGTGCTGGCGCACGATGGTCCAGATGGGCGGGATAAGCCGGGGTTCGACTGGTTTTCGCAGGCGATCGCGTCGCGGGGCTACGCGGTGCTTCGAGTCAACTATCGCGGGTCAACGGGCCTTGGCTGGGCTTTCACGGCCGCGGGCTTCGGCCAGCAGGGGCGGAAGATGCAGAGCGACCTCGCCGATGGCGTTCGCGACCTGACGTCGCGGGGGACGATCGACCCGGCTCGCGTCTGTATCGTCGGGCGCGGCTATGGCGGTTACGCGGCCCTGAGCGGGGCCGCCTCCGACGACAAGACCTATCGCTGCGCCGCCTCGATCGCCGGAGAGTCTGACCTTCGCTTAAGCTTCGACGAGGCCAGATCGCTATTCAAGTTCAACCAGTTGCGGGAACGCAATCTGTTGCGCTACCTGGGATCGAAGGCCGACCTAGGGACCATTTCGCCCGCCCTGCATACCGATAGGGTCACCATCCCGGTACTGCTGATCCACGGTAAGGACGACACTGTCGTCCCCTTTGACCAGAGTCAGATCATGGCCGACGCCCTTCGCAAGGCCGGCAAGCCGGTGGAGCTCGTGACTCTGAAGAAGGAAGACCACTGGCTTTCACAAGGCGATACGCGCTTGTTGACGCTCCAGTCGGTTGTCACCTTTCTTGAGAAGAACAATCCGCCGGACTGAGGAGGAGGGAACATGCGGCAAGTCGTCACCGGTTATGGCCTGATCGAGGGGCCGGTCTGGGATGCGGCCAAGGGTCTCTATTTCAGCGATGTCCGAGACGGCGGCATCCACCTTCTGGACCGCCAGGATCAGGTCTCCACGGTGCTGCCCAAACGCCGGGGCGTGGGCGGAATCGCCCTCCACGCCCAGGGTGGACTGGTGTTCGGCGGTCGCGACATCTCATGGTCGCCGATGGACGGCGGCGAGGGCCGGGCCTTGCTGACTGGCGAGGCGATCCCTGGTTCGTTCGGATTCAACGACCTGACCACCGATTCCCTGGGCCGTATCTATGTGGGTTCGCTGGCCTTCCGAGTGTTTGGCGGCGACGCGCCAAAGCCTGGCAAACTCCACCGGATCGACCTCGACGGGAGCATGACCACCGTCTCCGATGGCGTGATGCTGACCAATGGCCTGGGGTTCTCACCCGACGGGACTAGGCTCTATCACTCCGACACCCGCGGCCGGGTAGTACGGGTCTATGACGTGCTGGCGGACGGAGACCTTTCGTCCTGGCGGCCGTTCGTCGCGTTCGAAGGCGGGGCCGACGGGCTGAAGGTGGCGGCGGACGGCTCGGTGTGGGTCGCCGACGCCCAGGGCGGCCGGGTCGCCGCTTTCGAGCCCGATGGAACCCACCGACTGGATATCAACGTGCCGTTGCCGATGGTCACCAGCCTCTGCTTCGGAGGCGACGATCTGCGTGATCTTTATGTGGTCACTGGTTCGGACCACGGCCCAAGCGAGACATGCGGCACGGTGTTCCGAACTCGGGTCGAGGTTCCCGGGCTGCCGCTGGCGCCCTGCCGCGTCGCGGTCTGAGGCGCGACAACCGATGACCGGCGCGCCAAAGGACCTGAACGAGGACTTCGTACGCGGGCTGCCCGACACCGGGCCGGTCGTGATGATCAATATGCTCCGTTTTCGAGAGACGTCGGCCGATGGCGACGGTTCCGGATGGGACGCCTACCAGCGCTACAGCCGCGGCTTCGCGCCGCTGCTGAAGGCGGCCGGCGGCACCATCCTATGGGCGGGGAAGGCCGAAGGCGCCGCCTATGGCGACCTGGCCGGGCGGACGTGGGAATTCATCGTCCTGGTGCGCTATCCGTCGCGGCGGGCGTTCCTCGAGGTCCTCACCTCGGCCGACTACGCCCTCGCCAATGTTCATCGCGACAACGGCGTCGCCGATCACCTGATCATCGCCTCCGACGAGACCTATTCGAAATTTCCGCCGCCCGGGGCTTGAACCATCCGGTCAGCTCATCGCCGCTTCGGTGACGGGATCGCCGGCGATGCGGCTGTGCCACATCACCCGAGGCTCGCTCATGTCCCAGGGTGTCGCCTGGTGAAGCAGGCAACGGTTGTCCCAGACCACCGCGTCGCCCGGGGTCCAGGCGTGATGGTAGACCCGAGGCGGCTGGCAGGCGAAGGCGACCAGATCATCGAGCAGTTTCTCGGATTCGTCGGCGTCCAGGCCCGGGATGGCGTGGGCGTGGCGGCCGATCAATAGTGATTTGCGCCCGGTCTCCGGATGGACCTTGACCAGAGGCCGCAGCGGCGTCGGGCCGTCGTGGAAGCCGTAGCCGCTGTAGTCGCCGGACCCGGCTTTCGGCTGGTGGCCCAGTTTCGCCTGGCTGTAGCGGAGCGAATGGTGGGCTTTCAGGTCCTCGATTTTTATCCGGGTTGATTCATCCAGCGCGTCGTAGGCCGCGCGCATGTCGGCCCACCCAGTCTGGCCGCCGGAGCGGGGCGTGATCTCGGCCGAGAACACCGCGCCCTTGGCCTGTACCGGCATGTAGGTGCTGTCGGCGTGCCAGCCCATGTTGCCCTTGAGAATCTTGATCACGTCGTTGTCGCCATCCGCCGGCCGCACCGAGCCGTCGGCCCTGACGTTGCTGATCGGCGCCAGATCGAATTCCATGGGGCCGAACCGCCGGGCGAACGCCACCTGTTCGGCGCGGCCCAGGTTCTGACCAGGGAAGATCAGCAGCGCATATTCAAGCCAGGTTTCGTACAGATGGTTCCAGGAGCGCTGGTCGAGCTCAGCCAGCCGAATCCGCGTGACTGTTGCGCCAAACGTGGCGTCCAGCGGCGCGATATCGAACGCACGAGCCATTGCGGAATCCTTTCCCTATGTCGCTTTCGTCCTGCTTGCGGCCACTAAACACCCGTTTCGAGGGGCGGCGGGTGAAAACTTGTGATCCCGCGGCCTTCGCCCTATTCCAGCGGCCATGACTCCCCAGGCCGAAGCATCCTCGCCCCGGCGCTCCGCCTGGGCGCTCTACACCCTGTTGTCGGTGACCTTCATCAACA
>JANYFU010000573.1 GCA_025359665.1 Caulobacteraceae bacterium | reverse complement strand
CGCCGCGCGTCACGGCCTCTGGGCCTCGGTCGCCCGCCGCACCCTGAAGGCAACCTTCGGACCCACCCCGTTCGGGACCGACGAGGCGGTCGATGTTCACACGGCCCTGCGCTCCTACACCGCCTGGGCGGCCCGCCAGATCAAGGCCGACCAGCGGACCGGAACCCTGGAAGTGGGAAAATCCGCCGACATCGCGGTCTGGGACCGCGACCCCTACGCAGTCCCGACCGACGCCCTCGACGGCATGGTCTGCGATTTGACGTTGTTCCAGGGTAAGGTGGTTTTTGAGCGGGGCGGGTGATCAAGGGGCTTGATGGGGTTCAGTTTCCCCGGACGGGCGGCTTCCGGCGGCCAGATAGATATCCGGATGACGGCGTCCGGCCGCTCGGCTAGACCCTGACCCCATCCATAACGGGAAGATCGCCATGAGCGCCGGACCAGCCGACATCATCCTGCACCAGTACGACGGGGCGGCCCCCTTCTCGGCCAAGACGCGGGTCATGCTGGGCATCAAGCAACTGACCTGGTACGCATGCCAATAGCCGGTGATCATGCCCAAGCCGCACCTGATCCCGCTGACTGGCGGCTATCGCAAGATTCCGGTGATGCAGATCGGCGCCGACATCTGGTGCGACACCCGCGCGATCCTGCACGAGCTGGAGCGGCGCCACCCCACCAAGGCCGGTATCGGCCAGGGGATTTCCGACGCCGTCTCCACGCTTTGCGACCGCATCCTGTTCGGCCTGTCGGTGCCGCTGGTGTTCGGCGGAAGCACCGCCATTCAGATCGAGGAGGCCTTCGCCAAGGACCGCGAGGCGATGAGCGGCGTACCCTTCGATCCGGCCGCGATGGCCGCCGCCGGTCCCTATGCCGAAAGCGTCATGCGGGCGCATCTCAGCGCCTTCAACGACGATCTGGGCGATGGGCGCAAGTTCCTGGCCGGCGAGACGCCGACCCAGGCCGATGCTTCGGTCTTCTATCTGCTGCAGTTCGCGGGCGGGATTCACCATCACCGCGGCCTGACGGCCTCACCCAAAGCCTGGCGCCGGCGGTGTTGGCGACTATCTGGCCCGCGCCGGTTGCGCCTGGCGCACGTCACACCGTCTGGTCGTAGAGCAGCACCTGGCCGTCCGGCCGCAACTGCAAC
Organism: Caulobacteraceae bacterium; assembly: GCA_025359665.1. Lineage (GTDB taxonomy): Bacteria > Pseudomonadota > Alphaproteobacteria > Caulobacterales > Caulobacteraceae > Acaudatibacter. The sequence goes on along the minus strand of JANYFU010000573.1, from coordinate 3,738 downwards.
AGCAGATCCATGTCCTTGATGTTGCGGCTCACCAGGACAGCACCGGTTTCGCGGGCGCTCAGGAAGATCAGCGCGTCGTTGAGCAATTTGCGGCGGGCTTCCTTGGGCAGACCCTGCGTCCGCGCAAGAACGCCGGCCAACACCGACGCCTCGACCCAAGCTTCGGAAGACGGGGCCACGGTCCGCCTTGCGTCAGCGCGGGCCAGTGTCTCGCGCATCACCTGGTCGACAGCCGGCGTGCCGGGATGGCCGGGATCCAGCAGGCCGAGATTGGCGGCGATTTCACTTAAGGCCACCGCCGAGTGGACGACCTCGGCCGTGGCGATGCGCGCGGCGAGCCCTTGCGGCAGTTTCCCCTTCTGGGCGTCGATGTAGACCGTGGTGTCCAGCATGAGGACCGCGTCGGCCGGGGTGGCGCCCGCGTCAAACGGCAGCTTGCCGCGCTCGCGGTACGCGAGCGTGGACCGATAGTAGCCAGGATCGAGTCGCTCGAACGGCCGCGGTTCAGAACTCAAGCTCGAAGTCCGCGGGCAGCCGCGCGCCGCGCGTGACCAGCCACGCGCCGAAGTCATCATCGCCGGCGGCGAGCGCGAGCGCTGCTGTCAGCAGATCGGTGTCATTGTCGACGCCCATCTTTTCACGCGCGGCCGCCAGCAGGCCCGGATCCACCCGCGCGCTGATCTTTTTCGTCGCACCCTGCCCCAAGACGCCTTTTGCCCCGAGCACCGTGAGCGCGTGCTGAACGCGCGCTGTGGAGACCCCGGCGAGCTTGAGCGCCCCGGCGCGGTTGGTCCGACGGCTGGAGCCGCTGGCCGCCTTTGGCTCCGCCATGATGTCACTCCTTTGTGTCGGACACATAATGGAGAAATGTCCGACAGACTGCAAGCCCTAGCCGATCCCAAAAGCCTGTGCGGCGACGGCCTCGCCCTGCTCAGCATGGGCCAGGTGCAGTCGCTCTGGCGCTGCCAGCGTCTCGACGGCAGAGGTCTTACTTTTCACAAGGAAAAGGCGCTCAAGCCGCTCACCCTGGGCCAGTTCATCGGCAAGCCGAATGTGCGGGTGCGGATTCGCTGTCGCGGCAATGGATGCAAATTCTTCCGCGTGTGGCGCGTCGAGGAAATGATCGCCGGCCTGGAAAAACGCGGGCAGGGGAATGGCCGCACCGACATCGACGAGCTCGGCGCCAAGATGACCACCGCCTGCCCGATGTGCAAGCGCGTGAACTGGACCGCCGATCTGCTTTGGGTCAACACTGAGACGATGGGATGGAAAGCCCTGGGAGAGCGATCGTTCGAGGCGCGGGAGACTTGATCCGGTGTGCAACGAGTTCGCACAGGAACGGGCGTGGGCCGCCTACTGCGAAATGATGCAGCGCGAGGCGCTGGAAATCGTTTCCGACGAGCCCGATTACCTGCCTACCGGCTCGGTTCGCCCGTCGGAGCGCGCGGCGATCGTCCGCGCGGCGCCGGGTGGTTCGCGTCTGGAGCTCATCCCCTGGGGCTGGCCGCCCTACGCCGGCAAGGGCCTGGTGATCAACGTCCAGTCGGAAAAGCGGCGCGATCCGCCAATGGCCCGCGGAATCGCGCCGATGAGCCGGTTCTATGAGTTCCGCGGAGCCAAGGCCCCCAAGAGCAAGTTCGAATTCAGCCCGGCGACCAACCATGATCTCGGCTTCGCCGTCGTCATCAAGGACGGCCGCTTCGCTCTTATGACAACGGAGCCCGGGCCGGATGTTGAGGGAATCCACAACCGCATGCCGGTGACTCTGCTCTCCGGCGACTGGGCGCGTTTCCTGACCGACCCCGAATTCCCCAGAGACGTAACCGCCCCGTCGCCAGCCGGAACGCTCAAACACCTACAGGTCCGATGATGGGCTTCAGCGCGAAGCCGGCTCGGTGATTGCTGAGGCCGTGACGACGCCTCGGCCGTCCGAACTCACCGCCGATGCTTCAGGCAAAAGGGAGGGATGTGTCTTCCGCGTCGGCGAGCCGGTGACATCTCTATCGGTGATCTACATGAAAATCGCGCCTGTGGCGTCTTATCGGAATTTGCCGAGCCCCGCGCGAGGGATCGTTCGTTAACAGCGCCCCCAGGTGTCAACAGGTTTCTGATCGGCAATCGCCCGAGCCGGGGTCGGCTTGTAGGTTTAAGGCTTGGGACCGTTCACGACCCCTAGCGGAAACTACGCCTTCGCCGCATAGTCAGGTCATGTCGGCGAAAGCCGAGCCGTTCCCTGAGCGATTGCGAGACGTGGACGAGTTCGTCCACCGAAATCAGAGCCATCCGTTTCGAATGCCTCCTGACGACAGCTGAACTAGCCAAGCCAAGCTAAAGCCTCACCCGGTTTTCCCGCTCGCCACAGTTCGAGCGGTTCACCGTGGCCGCTCGCCACCCGCATCCGACACGGGAGTCGGCTTTGCGTCCGTCGACCAAGCTGAGCTATCGTTCGCATAGGTCAGACGGGGCGGTTATGCATCGAATCGTGAGCGCGTTCGGGGCGATGGCGCTGGCAGCCGGCGGTAGCGCGCATGCTACACAGCCTCCCAAGGCCCGCACTTTAGCTGGTCCGCCCGTTGCAGCCGCGACCGCTGGAACGGGCCAACGCACCGCCAGCGTAAATTTTCCCGGTGACAGCGTAACTGAAGTCCGATCGCCGAGCGGAGTGACGGTGTACTATGTCGATCCTGGCGCAGACGCCGACGGTATTGATGAACGCCCGATAATGCTCCGATACTCGACGGGTCGGACTGAGAAGATCGATACATTCACGCGAAACGCGGACGTGAGCTGGTCGCCACATGGCGATTATCTTGTCGTTACAGATTGGATCGGCAGCAATGTCGCCGACTGCCTCGCAGTGACACCCAGCCCTTCGGGCGCGCGCAAGCGAAGCATGACCTCGGTCGTTGTTAGCCGGGGCTTTCGCAACATAAGCCGAGACATTCGAGGGGGACTTCACGTCTACGTCAGTTGCGGACGGTGGGTTTCCCCCAGTCGGGTTCAGGTCGAAGTGGAGGGCAACGAAAACTGCGACCCGGGATCAAGCGGGTGCCCACCGCGTGAGTTTGACCATTTCCTGATCTACGATTTCCGCTCTGGTCGCCTCGACCTGTCCAAGCGCCTCGCTCAGAAGCAGAGCGGCTAGGATCTCCTTTCCACCCATCTGCGACTCTCGCAATGTCCGCTGAGAGGTCACTTGGCCGGGCACAAGGTTCGTTCCGAGGTCGGCCGTACCGCCTCAACATGAGCGTTCGTCGCAGGGGCCGCCTCAATGTCACTGCCGCGCGGGTCCAGGCCGCGACGATCGCTGCGAGGTCGGCCCCAGCTCGCGTCCCGGCAAGGACGCCTCCCCGGACGGGGAGCTGGGTGGAGAGAGGAGTCGTCTACGCCGAAGCGACCCCCCACTCGAATTCCGTGCCGTCGGCCCAGATGGCATGCATCATGACGGCCAGCTTGCGAGCGACGGCCACCTGGGCTTTCTTGAGCCGGCGCGATCTTTGAGCCTCAAACCCCAGGGTCGAAGCGCCGCCGCCTTCAGCGCCCGCGCCACAGCGGTCAGCAGCTCAAGGTCGCTCTCCCGCGTCACCCGCACCACCGCGCCGGCGATCTCCACCTCGATCGTCGAGCAGATATCCTTGGGCGCCCGCCCGGGAAGGTCCGGCTCGGCTTGCGACACCACCACCGGCGCGAACACCGGCGAGTCCCAGCCGTCAGCCGCCACCTCGCGCAAACCCCGCC
>JANYFU010000564.1 GCA_025359665.1 Caulobacteraceae bacterium | reverse complement strand
CTCTGGAACAATCCGTTCGTCCGCAATCTGTCCGCGATGGGGACGGCGCAAATCGTCATTCGCCTGTCGCGTTTGCTGACGACCATCGTTCTTAGCCGCCTGCTCAACAGCGAAGCCTATGGCTTGGCGGCTATCGCCCTGACGGTCTACGAATTCGTCGCCGTGTTCACCCGTAACGGCATCAGTTCGAGGGTCGTGCAGGCCAGCGAAGCCGAGGTCGACGCGGTCGCGCGCACCGCCCACGTCATGACATGGATCGTCTGCATCGGATTGATGGCGGTCCAGGCGCTGGCCGCTTTTCCAATCGCCTGGGCGTGTCACGAACCTCGCCTGTTCGCGCCCATCGCCCTGATGAGCGTGGTCTACCTGGCCACGCCGCTATGCAGCATGCAGGCCGCGTTTCAACAACGCGAGGGCCGCCTGGGCCGGATCGCGTTCGGCGGCGCCGCGCAGGTCACGGTCGACAACATCCTGACCGCTATCTTCGCCCTGATGGGGATGGGGATGTGGGCGATCGTCCTGCCAAAGATCCTCGTGGCCCCGATCTGGGTGATCGCCGTGCGCCATGGCCACAGTTGGCGGCCCGGCCCGATATCGCTGAAGATGGAAAGCTATCGGAACTGGCGGGAAATCACCCGGTTCAGCCGCCAGGTGATCGGCGTCGGTATCATGACGACGTTCCAGGCCAACGTCGACAACATCATGGTCGGCTATTTTCTCGGCGTCAAAGCGCTGGGGGTGTATTATTTCGCCTTCAACGCCGGCCTGGGAATTACGCTGGGCCTGATCGGCGCGCTGGCGCAGGCGGTGTTCCCGCACCTGTGTCAGGTCCGCCTTGACCCCAAGGCCTTGACTATCCGTTACCGCGAGTCGGTCGGGAAACTGGCGATCGTCGTTACGCCCCTGGTGCTGCTGCAGGCGACGCTCGCGCCGATCTACGTTCCACTGGTGTTCGGACACAAGTGGGCGGCGGCCATCCCGATCCTGTCGATCATCTGCCTGTCGGCCCTGGCCCGACCCTTCGCCGCCGCCTGTTCCCAGCTGCTCACGGCCGTTGGGCGGCCCGATATCGAGCTGCGCTGGCAGACGGGTTTGACCATTGTCCTGGCCATCGCGTTGCTGATCGCGTCTCAGATCAGCTTGATGGCGGTGGCGGCGGCGGTGCTGATCGTCCAGACCGTTGGGCTCGCGGCCTTCTTCATCCTGGCGCCACGCCGTTTTCTGGCCCGCGGAGTCCCGATTTTCGCGGCCGCCTAGATGGCCAGCAGAAAATGTCTCGGCCGGAAGCTTAAAATATTGGATCGATTCCCAATAGTCATACTATTTAATTTTCGTTTGGTGCGATAAATAGTCCGATATCGATACCTGACGCTTATGGGTTGAATCTATTTGATATTCACCGTTGGAATTTTGGAGAACATTTGATGATAATTGGAGCAATCATGTCGTCGACGTGGATGCAACATGTTGCGGATTATCTCCCGTTCCACGGAAAGCTGTACTATCTTGTCGCATCCATACCCGCGCCTGTTCGGATGACGATCTCGGCCATCCTTATTACGCTCGTAGCGGTTTTGACGGGGCGGCAGCGCGCGTTGACGCGCAAGACCCAACAATACGAGAAGATGGCTCGGCGCTGCGCGAACACCATCGACATAGCTCTGGATGCGGTGGTGGTAGCGGACGGCCAAGGCAGGATCATCGATTTCAACGGAGCCGCGGAGAGGGCGTTTGGCTATTCGCGAAACGCGGCTGTCGGCCAGAACATGGCTGATTTGCTAATTCCCCAGCCCCACCGCGTCACCTACAACGCCGGGATGGAACGCCTGCTGGACACGGGCGCCTCCCGCATCGCCGGCCGAAGCCGGGTCAAGCTGGAGGGCCTGCGGGCAGATGGAGAGACGTTCCCGATCGAGCTCTCACTGGGCATGACCGACGATCCCGACGGGCCGATTTTCACCGGTTATATCCGGGACATCTCCGACGAGGTGAAGGCGCAGGCGGAGCTTACCATCGCGCGGGACGAGGCCCTGGCCGCCGCCGGCGCCAAGTCGCAGTTTCTCGCGGTCATGAGCCATGAGATGAGGACACCCCTGAACGGTGTTCTCGCCGTACTGGACATCCTCGCCTCGACCCGGCTCGATGAGGAACAGCGGCGATTCGTGGAGGCCGCGATCAACTCCGGCGAACTGCTACAGAGACACATCGATGATCTGCTGCAACTCAACGAGTTGGAGGATCGACAATTAACGTTCCGTCGCTCCACTTTCAGTGTGGGAGAATTGCTTCGCGATACCGTTGCGACGAACTCGGCCATAGCCACAACGAACGGCAACAAAATATGCATTAAATCAGATATCTTGGATTTGTACTTGTCTGAAGATCGGCATAGACTAAGTCAAATATTGACCAATCTGGTGAATAATGCCGTAAAATTCACACGGAATGGAACTATTCAGATCGAAGCCGATCGTGTGGCGGGCGGAGACGGCGAAGACCTGCTGGAGATGGTGGTCGTCGACACGGGGCCTGGGATCGCCGAGGAAGACACGGAGCGCATCTTCGACATATTCGTGACCCTGGATCCGACCCATCGCCAGACCACGCGTGGCTATGGATTAGGGCTGGCCATCTGTCGCCGCATCGTTCGGGCGATGGGTGGCGACATCGGCGTCGAGAGCCGCAAGGACTGCTACAGCCGGTTCTGGGTTCGGCTGCCGTTCCGCGAAGCCTCGGCGGTCGGTTCGCCGCCGGCTTTCAAGGCTTCAGCGGCGCGACCGTTCGAATTGCCAGGCGGACCCTCATCATTGCGGGTGCTGCTGGTCGAGGACGACGAGACCAATCGGCTGGTGGCCCAGGAAATGCTCGCTCGTTTCGGCTGCTCCGTCACGGAGGCCCGCGACGGCCTTGAAGCGATCAGGGAAGCCGAGATCGAAAAATTCGACCTGATCCTGATGGACGTCAACATGCCCAATCTCGGTGGCCAGGAAGCGACGCGGCGGATCCGTCACTCCTCCGGGTCGGCGTCGCGGTTCAGCCCTATCGTCGGACTCACCGCGCATGCCTTGCCGGAGGAACAGGAGCGGCTACACGAAGCTGGGATGCAGGAATGCCTGATCAAACCAATCCGGGCGCGAAACCTGCAAGCGCTGTTCCGGCGGCTGACCGACTTCCCCAGCGATTTCGCCAACGAGGTCCGGCACGCGCCGTCGGATGCGCTGGGCGCGCCAGCCTCCGTGGCGGAAGACATCGATGAGGCGACCCTGGGGGAAATGGCGTCACTGCTGCCGCCAGCGGTCTTCGAGCGCCACCTTTCAGTCTTCAGGGTCGAAATCGAGGGGATGCAGGCCGGCCTTGAGCAAGCCTGGTCGGAGCGCGGCACGACAGACCTTGGCGTGCTGGCCCACCAATATGGCGGCGGCGCCGCCATCTTTGGCGCCATCCGGTTGAGAGAACATATGTTAAAGATTGAAAAATCAGCCAGCCTCGGCCAGGATGACGCGCTACCGGTGCTTATAGACGGACTCGCGACACTTTGTCCCCAGACGATCAAATCACTTAACGCCTATAGTCATTTTTAGACTGCATTTCTTCCTGATGTCGCCAATCGCCAAGGTCTCAATTTTACCTGGACCCGAAGCCGGGCTTTAGACGCGATGAGAAACGGATCGGTGAAACGGAGCCTGGCCATGAATGCGTTCACGTCGCAATTCGACCGCCAGGGCGCGCGTGTTCAGGCGCCTCCTCAGCCGCGTCTGGGGTGGCTTGGGCGGCTACATCTCTATCGGCGAAGCCTGTCATCAATGGGCTTATACCGCTTTTTACGCGGCGGCCGGATCCGTGATCCGGGCCGGCTACCGCGCTATGGGTTCATGTTCGCAATGGCGCTGGTGGCGGTTTGGGTTCCCATCACCGCCTATCTGGTCCTGGCGCACAAGCAGTACACGTCGGAGATGACCCTGATACTGCCAGGGACGGGGGTTTCCACTTCGGTTAACCTTTCGGAAATTGGCCAGGCCAGCACATCGGCGAACTCGGCCTACGCCAGTACGTCTCTCAGCCCATCGGTGACCTACAAGAACCTGCTGGAATCGGACGGTGTGATCCTCGCCGCCGCCGGTCGGATGCGCCTTGAGCCAAGCGCTTTTGGCAAGCCGGTCGTGAAGCTGGTTGACGAGACCAGTCTCATTCACTTCGCGATCACCGGAAGCTCTCCCGCCCTGGCGCTGCAAAAGAGCCTGGCGATGCAGTCCGCCTTCATGGGTCAACTCGACAAGCTGCGGGATGACGAGATCAAGCAGAGGGACATCTCGGCGTCCAAGACCATCAGGAACTATCAGGACTCCGTCGACGGGATCCGGGCCCAAATCAGCGCGCTCCAGCTGCAATCGGGGCTGACGTCGGCCGAGCAGTATGGCGGCATCGTCGCGTCGGCCGAGACCTTGCGAACCCAGATCGCCGAAACCGAAGCGGCCCTCAGCGAGAGGGATGGGTCGGCCCGTTCGCTGGCTTCGCTGCTTCATGTTTCCCCCCAGATCGCGGCTCTCACGCTCAAGGTTCAGGCCGACGAGGAAATCGGGTCGCTCAACGAAGCAGCGTCCAAGGCGGCGGCGGCGGCGGGTGAGCTGGAAAAGCAATACGGCCCCAATCATCCCAAATACCTCGACGCCCATGCCCGGGAAATGGGTCTGAGGGCGCGACTGGTGGCGCGCGGCGCGGCCATCTCGGGGCTGACTCCGGAAGCGTTGCGCACCGGTGTCGACGCGTCACCCAAGGGTGAACGACCCGCCCTTCTGGCCAGACTGGTGACCACGGTCGTCGAACGCCAGGGACTTGCGGCCCAGCTTGGCGCCCGGCGGGGCGAATTGGACGCCCGGAAAAAACGCATTCAGGATCTGGTGCAGATCGGCTCGAAACTGGATGCCCTCAATCGCGACTACAAGATCGCCGACGCCGTTTTCGCCTCGGCCCTCGCTCGGCTGAACACATCGAAGGCCGATGTCTTCGCCTCCTACCCAATGGTTCAGGTTCTTGAACCAGCATCCTTGCCGAAAAAACCCTCCTCTCCGAGCCTGATAATCGCGCTTGGCGCGGGGATCGCCGCCTCGTTCCTGCTCGGCGTAGGGTTGATCATGACCTGGCTGCGCCGGCCCATAATCGACCGGATCGTTACCCAGGCGAAGTCCAGGGAAGATGTCGAGGAAGCATAACCCCGCCGAGGCGCTCTGCTTCTGGGCGCTCGCCTTGACATGGCCGCTCTACGCCATCGGCGCGCTCTACATCGTCGGCCCCGCGCTGGGTTGGATACTTTTGGCGATGGTCGGCGCCTCGCTGTACCTCGGTCCGGCGATCCGGCGAGACCTTCAGGCGGCCGGGCCGGTCCCGACCGTGGTCTGGGCCTGGATAATCGGGACGCTCAGCATGCTGGTGGCGCTTTGGATCGGGCACCTTAATTGGGGGCTTGGAACCGGCGAGATGATAAAATCGTCGATCGGCTGGGCGAAAGGCTGGGCCCTGGCCGCGCTCTTCCCGCTCGCCGGAGCGGTCCTGCCGATCCGTCGAAAGCCGCTGATCCGGGCGATGTGCATCGTCGGATTATGGACGCTGATGCTGCTGCCGATCCTGCTCGCGGCGCCGTTCATTCACCTGCCGTCCCGGATCTTCAAATCGCCGTTTTCGGTGGTGGGCGGCCCAGGCCCGGAATACTTCACCGTGTTTCTCTACACGATTGACCCGGAAACCTTTACGCCCCGATGGCAGTTCTATGCCCCCTGGTCGCCGTTCGCCGGCCTGATCGGGGTCGTGATGGTGCTGTTCGCCCTCGAGGACCGAAAGAAATTCTGGATGGCGGCCGGGGTCCTGGCCGGCCTGGCGATGATCATCCTGTCATCGTCCCGGATGAGCCTGATCGCGGTGGTGGTCTGTGTGGCTTTCCCGCGCCTCGCTCCCTTGGTACGCCTGCCAGTCACCTGGATCGCCTCCACGGTCGCGGCGACGTCAATGGCCGTGTTCGGTAACGCGGCCCTGGGCCTGGTGCGGAATTCCATGGCCGCGTTCAAAGGCGCGCGCGTCAGCAGCTCCAGGGTGCGCGACACCTTGCAGAGAATCGCTTTCGACCGCTGGCGCAGAGAGGCGCCGCTGTTCGGCCATGGGGCGGTGGAGCGTGGCCCACATATCGTGGAATATATGCCGATCGGCAGCCATCACACATGGTTCGGGCTTCTCTATGTAAAGGGTCTGGTGGGCATGCTCTCCCTGCTGGTTCCAATGGCCTACCAATTCTGGTTGACCATGGTCGATGCGACCCGAGGCGTTCGCGGTCGCTTGCCATTCGGCATCATGCTGCTGCTGCTGCAACTGACGTTCGGTGAAAATCTCGAGATCGAGGTCTATCTGTTCTGGCCGGCCTTCGTTCTGCTAGGAATCCACGCGCGTGAGGTGCGATTGGCGAAGCTGACCTGGACGAACGCGCCGAGTGGCCAGTCGACCGGGCCGATCGGTCCCGTGGCTCTGGCGTAAGCTTGGTGGCCTCGGCGAACGGCGAGGGACGTCAATCGAGCCATCCCGCTCTAGCTGATGACCTCAAGGCTACGCAGAATCGTCTCAACCCCGGCCGCAAGTCCAGTTTCGATTTCTCGCAATATGTCGGGGATATTTTGCGACTGGCCCAGGGATTCAAGTTCAACTTCAAGTTCTGTCAAAGACGCGGCCAGTGACGTCAGTCCAGCGGTTTGCGCCATGGTTCTGAAGGCGTTCAGCACGTTGATGGCTCCTGGAATATCCTCGTCGGCCAGGCGGCCGCGTAACTTTTCAAGCTTCGCCGCGCCCTGCGAGACGAACATTTCCCACATGGCGCCGAGCGTCGGCTTGTCCCAACCCAACCGTCCCAGAAGCATCTCGACATCGATGGGTTCGTTTTGATGAAAATCCATGCACGTCGCCCGAGCGCGCGTCGGACGTCGCTTGCAGATGGCAAGCAACGTATCGACAACCACATCCACATCCAGGGGCTTGGCAATGTGGTCGACCATGCCGGCCGCCAGGCAATCCGCTTTCTCAGACGCCATCGCGCCGGCGGTCAGGGCGATAATCGGCGGCGACTCGGCTGAGGCCACGGCGCGAATCCGGCGCGTGGCCTCGCATCCATCCATTTCCGGCATCTGCATATCCATCAGCACGGCGTCAAATGGCGGCCTGGCGGCCAGGGTCATGGCCACCGCGGCCGCGCCATCGCTGGCCAGTTCCACGACGGCGCCTTCGTCCGATAACAGTTCGTAGGCGATCTGCCGGTTGAGTTCCTGGTCATCGGCCACCAGCAATCTGAACCCAGCCAGGCGGTATCGATCGGATTGCCACGGGGCCGCCAGACCTCGACCGCCCACGGCGGGCGCGTCTTCGGCGAATCCCGATCCGGGTTCCAGAGTCAGCGTGAAAGAGAAACGGCTGCCAACCCCCAGCGTACTCTCAACCTTCAGCACACCCCCCATCAGGCCAACCAGCTGATGGCTGATCGATAGGCCAAGTCCTGTTCCACCATAGCGCCGCGTGGTCGAATCTTCGGCCTGTGTGAACCCCTTGAACACGGCGCGGAGGTTATCTGGGGCGATGCCTATGCCTGTATCCTCGACCGAGAACTCCAGTTCGGATCGACCTTCGGCTCCGCCATGTAGGCGGACGCAGGCCAAGACGTGGCCTTGTTCCGTGAACTTGATCGCGTTGCCTACAAGATTCAGCAACACTTGGCGAAGACGGAATACATCTCCTCTTACAAATTTTGGCGCCCTCTCATCAATTCTGTACTCCAGCTGAAGCGACTTGGGGTTTGCCGCCATGCCAAAATCGGTCACAACCTCCTTCATCAAGGTGTCGATTTCGAAATCGACCGTTTCGATCCGCACCTGACCAGCCTCGAGCTTGGAAAAGTCGAGGATGTCATTGAGCAGCCGCATCAGGGATTTCGTGGCGACATAGGCCTTGTTGGCGTAGTCCGCCTGCTTGAGCGACATCGGGGTCCGGGCAAGCAGTTGCAGCATGCCTAGCACGCCGTTGATCGGGGTGCGGATCTCGTGGCTCATATTGGCCAGGAACAGGCCCTTGGCGCCGGCCGCCGCTTCAGCGTCCAGCGTTTTCCGGCGCAGGTCTTCGTTCAGGCGCTCAAGAGTGATTCGCGCTTCGGTGATCTCCGTCACGTCGGAAACGAACGAGTAGAAGCCCCGAACCTCGGTCCCCTGGCAATCGGGGACGTAGTGGCCCCAGACATGACGTTTGCGTCCGTCCGCTCCAGCGACTTCACGCCCGAATGACTGGACTTCTCCTCGTAGCGCCGCTTGGATGTGGCCTTTGTTCAGCCTGAACAGCTCGCCATCCATCAGATCACTGAAGGAAGTTCCGAGCATCTCGGCCGCGGACCCGCCGAACCATGATCCGTAAGCCTCGTTGGCGAAACGGCAACGCAGGTTCGCGTCCCAATAGCCGACCATCGCCGGGCTGTGATGCGTCACCGCCTTAAGGAACCGCTCGCGTTCCTTCAGCGCCTGCTCCTTGGCGACCCGCTCGGAGAGGTCGACCAGTATGGCCAGATAGCCCAGCACCTCGCCATCATCCCCTCGCATGGCGGTAGTGCTCAGCATCGTCGGCCGCCGCGAGCCATCCTTGTGAAGGCATGTCCATTCATGAGCCTCCACCATTCCCAGCCGGGCCTTGGCGATGAACACCTCGAAGCCGGGTTCGACCGGATGGCCGAACTCGATGGCCAGGGTCTCGACTCTCGCCGCCATCTCAGCCTCGTCATACGGGATGGCGGAGGTCGGGGCGCCGATCACCTCCTCAGCGGTGTAGCCGTACATGCGCTCGGCGGCGGGATTGAAGACCGTCATCAACCCGTTGACGTCGGTGGCCATTATCCCGTGCGCGGAGTTGGCCAGCACGGCGCGCTGCACACTGGAAATTCTGGAGATCTCAGCCGTTCTGGCCGCGACCTGTTGCTCCAAGGTGGCGTTCAACGATTCAATTTCATGCTCACGCGCCTTCTCTTGCGTGATGTCGATGGTCGCGCCGATCATCCGCAACCCCCGTCCGGGCGCGTCGCCGGACACCGCCCCTTTGGCGCGAAGGTGCCGTGGCTGTCCGCCAAGCGTACATATCCGGAATGTGACATCCAACGGCTCGCGGTCTTCGATCGCCACTTCGATCGAACGCTCTGTCGCCTGAAGATCATCCGGATGAACCAGCGTCTTCCAGGCGTCATAGGCGAGGGCGAAGCTTTCGCGCGTTACACCATAGAGGGAGAACATCGTGTCATCCCAATGCAGTGTATTGGAGTTGATGTCCCAATCCCAAAGTCCGACGCCAGCGGCCTGGGTCGCCAACGCCAGCCGGACCTGCGCGTCCGACAGCGCCATGACCGCCGCCTTCTGTTCGGAAATATCGCGGATGGTCTTGGACACCCCGGCGACCCGGCCCTCCGGTCCATAGACCGGCAAGGCCGTTATGACGACATCCATGATGCGTCCATCACGGGTCCGCCCATGGGTGGTGAAGTGCTGCACGAATTCGCCCGACGCCACGCGCGCCAACAGTTCCGAGTCTTCCGTCGCCCCGCTGGGCGGCAGGATTAGAGCGCCGGCTGTCTGGCCCACGGCCTCCCGCGCCGGATAGCCGAACATGCGTTCGGCCGCGGGGTTCCAGTCAGTGATCCTGCCGTCGAGCGTTTGGTTGATTATCGCGTCGCTCGAACCCTGCACAAGCGTGGCCAGCCTGGCCTGTTCCAGATTCGCGCGTTGCCGCTGGCGCCGGTAGGCCATGACAAGAACGCTGGCCGTCAGCATGCCGCCCATGGTGCTCAGCCCGCTGCTTATCGCGATCACGGCCAGCCCTCCGCCATCAAGCGGGCTGGCGAGAGCAAAGGCGGGAGTCAGCCAGGCTACCAAGCCGGTGGCGGTCAGCACTAGGAGACGACCCGCGGGGTATTGTGAAGGTAGCCGCGGCTTACGCGGAACTGTGTTCACGAGAACCGTCCCATAGCGTCTATGCAGAACGGGATATTCGCTAGGATCGCGAGCAACCAATGTTCTCCTTTCCCTAGCCAGGAGCTGATGCATTTGGACGCCCCCGAGCGCGGCCGTATTATTTGACATAAATTTACAATCTGGACCATGCTAGGTTGGCAATTTGGCTGGGGCCGCGACACTGCGCCGCATTCGGGTTAGCTGATGTAGAAGATGACGAAGTCCCCATCCTCTTGGCCCCCAGTCAGGCCGACGACTTGTCGGGTCGGCAGGTGCTGACCGCCCGCGCCGTCGGCGAAGCCTACGTCGAGGCCGCTTCGGCGCGGCGGGGAGAGGCCTACTGCTGCCGCGGCTGCGGCGCGGCGGTGATCTTCAAGTCGGGCCAGACGCGGATCGCCCACTTCGCCCACCGGCCCGACGCCGGCTGCGCGTTCGGCGCCCGGATGTCCCTCGCCCATTTGACCGCACAGCGCCTGGTCGCCGAGGCGCTTCGCCGCCGCGGCCTGTCGGTGGAACTGGAGGCGCCCCTAAACGGAAGCGGCGGCGACCGGCGGATCGATGTCCTGGCCTGGCCGCCCGAGCGTCCAGAAGCGCGTGTCGCCATCGAGGTCCAGGCCAGCGACCTCACCGCCGAACTCATCGAAGCCAGGACCACGAGCTATCAGGCGATGGGCGTCGCGGC
>JANYFU010000548.1 GCA_025359665.1 Caulobacteraceae bacterium | reverse complement strand
CGGGCAGGTGTTCGAGGATTCGGCGGTTGTTGGGCTGGAGCCGGCCGGGGCGGGGCGGCGGGTCGCCACCGCCAGGGGCTTCGTGACCGCAAAGGACGTGGTCATCGCCACCGGCGGCTATACCGGCGGCCTCCAGCCGCGACTGGCTGCCGCCTATCTGCCGATCGCCACCTATGTGATGCTGACCCGGCCCGATCCCGACCTGATCGCCGCCGCGATCCGCACACCCGCGGCGATCGGTGACCGACGCCGGGCCGGCGACTACTACCGGCTTGTTGACGGCGGCCGGCGCATCCTGTGGGGCGGCAAGATCACTACACGCGTCAGCGAACCGCGCCGCCTGGCCGCTCTTCTTCATAAGACCATGGTCTCGACCTATCCCCAGCTACGCGACCTTGAGGTCGAGATGGCGTGGTCGGGCCTGATGGCCTATGCCCGTCACCTGATGCCGCAGATCGGCCCCCTCGAGAGCGGGCTCTGGTTCTGCACGGCGTTCGGGGGGCACGGGTTGAACACCACCGCGATCGGCGGGCGGATCATCGCCGAGGCGATCACTGGCCAGAGCGACCGTTATAAATTGTTCTCGCCGTTCGGTCTGGCCTGGAACGGTGGTCCGGCGGGGCGGCTGGCGGTCCAGACCACCTATTGGAGCCTGCGGGCTCGGGATCGGCTCAATGAACTTCGCCGATAACATCGACTATCCACCCGTACTGCGTCGACCAACGGTCTTCCTGCCGATCCTGGTCGTGCTGTTTCTGGGTCTGTTGCGCGCCGACGCCGTCGACTGGCCGGTAGCGCGTGCCGTGCTGTCCGGTATGGGGCTCGCGCCGGGACCAAGCCTCGCGATGCCGGTCGCGGCCGGTCTCGCGGCCCTGATCGGGGCTAACCTTTGGATCGTTACCGGCCTGCGTACCCGCTGGCAGGTCTGGGCGGTGTGGGCGGAGTTGGCCCTGCTGCTGGCGGTGTTCTTCGTCTCCTTCAACCTCAGCTATGCGTTCATCCAGCGAAAGATCTGGATCTTGCTCTCCGTCGGCCTGGTCAACACCTTGCTGATCTCGGCCTGCTCAATCGTCTTCGCCTTCGTCCTGGCGTTGATCGGCGCCATCGCCAAGCTTTCGTCCAACGGCCTGGCCCTGGGTGTCGCCAATTTCTACACCTCGTTGTTTCGCGGCATCCCGCTGCTGATGCAGATCTATCTGATCTATCTGGGACTGCCGCAGGTCGGCATCGTCGTCGACGCCATCCCGGCCGGCATCGCCGCCCTGTCGCTGTGCTACGGCGCCTACATGACCGAGATCTTCCGGGGCGGCATCGAGAGCATCCCGCGCGGCCAGTGGGAGGCAGCCCGCGCGCTGGGTTTGCGGCCGGGTGACACCCTGTTCCGGGTCATCCTGCCCCAGGCGATGCGGGTGATCATTCCGCCCACCGGCAATCAGTTCATCGCCATGCTCAAGGACAGCTCGCTGGTCTCGGTGGTGGGGGTGTGGGAGCTGATGTACCTGGCCCGCACCCAGGGCCAGTCGGAGTTCCGCCACATCGAGATGATGATCACCGCCTCGCTGATCTACTGGGCGTTCTCGATCGCCCTGGAGATGATCCAGGCCCGCGTTGAGCGCCATTTCGGACGCGATCATGTCCGCTGACCCGCCCGTCGAAATCCGCGGACTCTCCAAATGGTTCGGCGCCTTCCGGGCCCTCGACGGGATCGACCTGACCATTGGCGCGGCCGAGCGGCTGGTGATCTGCGGTCCTTCGGGTTCGGGCAAGTCGACCCTGATCCGCACGATCAACGCCCTGGAGAGCTTTCAGGAAGGCGAGATCCGCGTCGGCGGCGTCCGCCTGACCCGTGAGCCGGCCGCGGTGCGGGCCATCCGGCTGCAGGTCGGCATGGTCTTCCAGCAGTTCAACCTGTTCCCCCATATGACAGTGCTGGAGAACTGCGCTCTGCCGCTGCGCCGGGTGAGGGGCCTCGCCCCCGAGACGGCGCGGGATCGGGCCATGTCCTACCTGGACAAGGTCCGCATACCCGAACAGGCGGACAAATATCCGGCCCAGCTATCGGGCGGCCAGCAACAGCGCGTGGCCATCGCCCGCGCCCTGGCCATGGAGCCCCGGCTGATGCTGCTCGACGAGCCGACCTCGGCTCTCGATCCGGAGATGGTCAAGGAGGTGCTCGACACCATGGTCGCCCTGGCCGCCGACGGCATGACCATGGCCGTGGTCACCCACGAAATGGGCTTCGCCCGGCACTTCGCCACCCGGGAGATCTTCATGGACCAAGGCCGAATCATCGAGCAGGGCCCGACAGAGGCGTTCTTTGCCGATCCTCGCGAAGAGCGGACCCGGACGTTCCTGCGCCAGGTGCTACGGCGGGACTAGCCGGCGGTCATTCCGGTTGCCGCCGACCACACCGCGTCGCTACAGTCATCCGACAACACGGAGGCCGTCGGAAACCCGCCGGCCCGGGAGGTAGAACGCTTGGCTATTCTGGTCACCGGCGGCACCAAAGGCATCGGCCTGGCTATCGCCCGGCGGTTTGCCAAGCCCAATGTCGATGTTTTCCTCAACTTCCGCGCCGACGCGGTCTCCGCCGAGCGCGCCAAAGTCGAAATCGATGGAATGGGCGCCCGCTGCCATCTGATCCAGGGAGATGTCGGAACGCCAGCCGGCGCCCGGGCCGTCGTCGCGGCCGTCGCCGCCGCCCGGACCGATAGGCTCGACCAGTTGGTGCACTGCGCGGTCAAGGTGATCCCTGAGCCTCTGCTGACCATCGACCCCACGGCCTTGACCGACGCGATCAACCTCAACGGCGCCGCGATCGTCTATCTGGTTCAGGCCGCCCGCCCACTGTTTCGGCCCGGCTCGACGGTGTTCTTCCTTTCCAGTCGGGGCGGACGCACGCCATTGCCCAACTATGCGGCCGTCGGCGCCGGCAAGGCCTTGGCCGAATCCCTGGTTCGCTATCTGGCCCTGGAGCTCGCGCCGCTTGGGGTGCGGGCCAATTGCGTGGCTCCCAGCGCGGTCGACACCCAGGCCCTGCGCCAGGTCTATGGCGACCAGACCGAAGAGATGATGCGCCGCTCGGCCGCCGCCAACCCAAGCGGGCGCAACGTCATCGACGACGACTATTGTTCCCTGGTCGAATATCTGGCTGGTCCCTCGGCGTCGATGATCCAGGGTCAGGTGGTGTTCGTCACCGGCGGCTCGTATCTGGCGGCATGAGGTCATGACCATGAAAAACCGCCGCGTCGTCCTGGCCGCCCATGTCACGGGCCTGCCCAAGGAGAGCGACTTCGCCATCGACACCGTCGATCAGCCTCCCCCTTCCGAAGGCGAGGTGCTGGTGCGCAACCACTTCGTCTCGGTCGATCCAGGCATGCGAGGGCGGCTGTCGGGGGAGACCAGCTACGCCCCGCCGGTGCCGCTCGGCGGGGTGGTGGGCAGCGCCACGGTCGGCCGGGTGATCGCCTCGCGCAACGCCGCCTTCGCCGAGGGCGACTGGGTGGCCGGCGCGTTCGGCTGGCAGGAGCTGGGCCTCACCAACGGCCGGGGTATTCGCCAGATTCCCGAGGGGCCGATCCCGCCCTCGGCCCAGATTGGCGTGCTCGGTATTCCAGGCCTGACCGCCTATTTCGGCCTGCTGGACATCGGCCGCCCCCAGCCGGGTGAGACGGTGCTGGTTTCCACCGCCGCCGGGGCCGTCGGATCGGCGACCGGACAGATCGCCAAGATCAAGGGCGCCCGGGCCGTGGGCATAGCCGGCGGCCCGGCCAAATGCCGCTGGCTGACCGACGAACTCGGCTTCGACGCCGCCATCGACCGCCTGGCCGAACCGGACATCGCCGCCGCCGTTGCGCGCGAATGCCCCAACGGGGTGGACGTGTTCTTCGACAACGTCGGCAACAGCCTGGTCGATCCGATCATGCCGCTGATGCGCCTGCACGGCCGGATCGTCGTCTCTGGTCAGACCGCCGACTACAACCTGGGCGCCAACGAACGCGTGGGCCTGAAGAACACCCGCGCCTTCATTACCCATCGGCTTAAGATGCAGGGTCTGGTGGTGTTCGACTATGTGGCCGATTTTCCCACGGCCTGGGCCGAACTGACCGGTTGGATTGTCGACGGTCGCCTGCGCTATCGCGAGGATGTGGTCGAGGGGCTGGAGGCGCTGCCCGCCGCCTTCGTCGGCCTGTTCTGGGGCGAGAATTTCGGCCGCAAACTCGCGCGCCTGACCCACTAGCAACAAAGGAAACACCCATGGCCGACGGCGCCTTCGCCTTCACCAAACTCATCGTCGGCGATCTTGAACGCTCGGCGGCGTTCTATCGCGATGTCTGCGGCCTGACCGAGGCCAACCGGATCAGCGCCGAATCCGACGACGGCCGCTCCCTGACCGAGATCATCCTGACCGCCACGCCGGCCGCCGCGGCCACGCTGATCCTGATCACCTATCACGGCGAACCGGCCCCGGCGGCCGGCGACAGTGTGCTGGGCTTCTACACCGCCGATATCGACGCCTTCCTGGAGCGTCTGGTGAAGGCTGGCGGCAAGGTCACCAGCCCGGTGAAGTCGCTGCCCGACGCCGGCCTGAAATACGCCATGGCCACCGACAACGAAGGCCACATCATCGAGCCGTTGCAACGGCTTTAGGCCGGCGCCTGGCCGCAGGAGATTATCCATGGAAAACCCGCAGTTCACCCAGATCCGCTACGACCGGCCCGCCGAGCGGGTGGCGCGGATCACCCTGGCGCGGGCCGACACCCGCAACGCCCAGGACCGCAAGATGCTCTATGAGATCAACACGGCCCTCGATTTCGCCATGCACGACGACGGGGTCAATGTGGTGATCATGGCCGCCGACGGGCCGCACTATTCGTCGGGTCACCACCTCGGCGACGGATCGGCGATCGGCGACCATGGCGCGCCGGTGATGGGGGTCGGCGGCTATGACCTGCCCGGCGCCGAGGGCTACATGGCCCAGGAACTGGAGGTCTATCTCGGCTTCTGCTGGCGCTGGCGCAATCTACCCAAGCCGACCATCGCGCAGGTGCAGGGCAAGGTGATCGCCGGCGGGCTGATGCTGGTGTGGCCGTTCGACCTGATAATCGCCAGCGAGGACGCCGAATTTTCCGATCCGGTGGTGGCGTTTGGCGTCAACGGCCACGAGTTCTTCGTCCACGCTTTCGAACTCGGCCACCGCAAGGCCAAGGAGCTGTTGTTCACCGGGGACAGCATCGGCGCCCAGGAGGCCAAGACGCTGGGCATGGTCAACCAGGTGGTCAAGCGCGAGGACCTGGAAAGCTACACCTTGGCCCTCGCCGAGAAGATCGGTAAACGGCCGAGCATGGGGCTCAAGCTGGCCAAGATGTCGGTCAACCAGTCGCTGGACGCCCAGGGCCTGTGGACCGCAGTGCAGTCGGCCTTCGGCCTGCACCACCTCGGCCACACAAACAGCTTGGTGAAGCACGGCATTCGGGTGGAGCCCACCGGGGCCCGGATGATCCGCGAGGACGCGCGAGCCATCAAAGCCGCCGCCGCCGCGGAGTAGCACCCACGAATTTCCGCCATTATCAAAAAGGGGGCCGCCAAATGGGGGCTTGTCATCGACCTCAATCTAAGCGACGTTAATTTACGTCGTAAATGGTTGAGGGTCGTCATGGTGGATATCATTGATCGTCGGGTCTGCGCCGAGGTCGAGGGCGACTTCGTCGTCTTCATGATCGGTATGCGGATCAACAAGCTGTGGAAGGTCTGGCAATGGTCAGCCGTCGCCCGGGCCATGCCGCGAATGCTGATCGAGCTGTTCCAACAACCCGATCTGGGGCTGTTGCATGCGCGCAGCCATTTTGGCCTGCGCAATATCATGGTCATTCAATACTGGCGCAGTTTCGAACACCTCGAGGCCTATGCCAAGAATGCAAGCGCCGCGCACCTGCCGGCCTGGCGCGCCTTCAACAAGGCTGTCGGCTCCAACGGCGATGTCGGCATCTGGCACGAAACCTATCTGATCTCGCCGGGCAAATACGAGAGCGTCTACAACAACATGCCGGCCTATGGACTCGGCGCGGCCGGCAAACTGGCAGACGCGGTGGACCGGCGCAAGGAAGCCAAGCAGAGGTTGCGGGCGACGGTTGGGTAGGGCCGCGCTTACCGGTGTTTCGCCGTGAAGGTCCCGGACGCTCCATCTTGCGCCACGACGCCCTTCACCGAGCCGTCGGGCTGCACCGTCCCGATATAGGAGATGTGAGCCTGGCGACCCTGGAGGTCGTAGTCGTAGGCAAAGCTCATATTGGCCCCGTCGACCGTCCCGGTCGCGTGGGCTGGCGGGCCGATCGCCGCGGCGCAGGGGCCGGTCACCGTGCGGCCCGACGCCTTGAACGCGCAGCCAAGCGACCAGTTCACGCCGTTGGAGAGGCGCGAATCCATCAGCCAGAACGCCAGGTGGTCATCCGGCCAATTGGCGATGGCCGAACCGCCGAACCCACCCGACACCACGCCGGCCCCGATCGTCCCACTGATCGAGCCTACCGACCGAAACCGCCCAGTGTATTCGGTGACGAAGTCATTACCTTGGTAGTCGGACAGGTAGCGGAAAGTCATGCCGATACCGTCCTGGCTGCCGCTGGCCCTGAGCACCGGGCCGTAGGCGCCGACGCAGGGTCCGGCCAGCTTCCCCGCGTCCGCCTTGAAGGCGCAGACCAGGGTGTGTTGAAGTTTCGGGCCAAACTCACCCTTGACCACCCAGGTCCCGGTAAGATCGGCGGCCCGCCCGGCGGCCGGAGCGATGAGAACGCTCATGACGACGGCCAGAATCCAGCGACGCGGCATGTGAATTCCTCCCCAGTATTGTTATTTGGCCAGAGCCTAGACCAGAACCGGCGGCGCGCACAATTGCTGGATGTCGTCAATGGATGGGCGCGAGGATGCAGCGAAGATGAGCAACCCACGACATGACCGCCGGGCCTTTCTCGGCATGGCCGCCGCCGGCCTGGGCGGAACGATCGGCGCCGCATGGCCCGCCGTGGCCGATATCGACGATGCCGGTGCGCCTGACCTGGTCGTCGTCAACGCCAATGTCCTGACGGTCGAAGCCCAAGCGCCGCGAGCTCAGGCCTTCGCGGTCAAGCGTGGCCGCTTCGTCGCCGTCGGCGCCAGCTCCGACATCCGCGCCCTGGCTGGGCGGCGCACCGAGGTCTTCGACGCCCAGGGCATGACCGTCACCCCAGGGTTCATCGACTGCCACAATCATGCCCCGGGCGAGACGCTGCTCTACAGCGTGCTGGTGGGCAATCCGTTCGAGGTCGAGTTCGTCACCATCGACAGTATCGTCGGCAAGCTCGCCGCCAAGGCCCGCACCCTGCCGCCCGGCACGTGGGTCGAGGGCGAGTTCTACGACGACACCAAGGTCAAGGACGGCCGGCTGATCGATGTTCACGACCTGGACCGCGTCTCGACCGTTCACCCGGTGGTCGTGCATCATCGCGGCGGTCACACCGCCTTCTACAACAGCCGGGCCCTCACCCTGGCCGGGATCACGCCAGCCACGCCGAACCCACCCGGCGGGACCTTCGATCACGGGCCGGATGGCCAGCTGAACGGCCGCGTCACCGACCGCGCCAACGACGTGTTCGACACCATCGGCAAGTGGGAAACGTTCTCGCCGGAGGAGACCGCCCGGCGCGCTCGCGACGGTCTCGCCCATATCTCCAGACAGTTCGTCCGCTACGGCCTGACCAGCGTGCATCACGAGGGCGGTGATCTGTTCGCCTTGCAGGACGTCCGCGCGCGCGGCGACCTCAAGCACCGTGTCAGCTACGAGGCGACCGGCGAAATCCTCGAGGCGATGATCCGGTCCGGCCTGCGGACCGGTTTCGGCGACGAATGGATCAAGCTCGGCGCGACTTACGAACATATCGTCGACGGCTCGTTCTCCGAACGGACCATGGCCATGAGCACGTCCTATCCCGGCGTCTCGCCGCCCTATCAGGGCAACATCACCGAGACCCAACCGGTGCTGAACGCCTGGATCGAGAGGGTCCATCGCGCCGGCATCGACGTCAACTGCCACGCCAATGGTGACGTGGCCATCGCCCAGGTGCTGACCGCCGTGGAGCGGGCCCAGGCGCTCTATCCGCGGCCGGGCGCCCGGCCGAAGATCACCCATTGCACGCTGGTCAACGCCGACCTGATCCGCCGGATCAAGGCCGCGGGGGTCGTGCCGGCGGTGTTCTCGACCTACGCCTACTACAACCCCGACAAGTTTCACTTCTATGGCCAGGACCTGCTGAAGCGCTGCATGGCCTTTCGCGACTTCCTCGACGCCGGTGTGCCAGTGGCGGCCGGCTCCGACTTCAATCCCGGGCCGTTCTCGCCGCTGATGGCTATCCAGGCGATGGTCACTCGTACCGGCTGGAACGGCGAGACCTGGGGCGCCAACCAGAGGATCACCGTCGAAGAGGCGCTACGCGTCAACACCCTCAACGGCGCCTACGCCTCGCATGAGGAGGCCATCAAGGGCTCGATCGCGCCTGGCAAGCTGGCCGATTTCGTCGTCCTCGGGGCCGACCCGCACACGGTCGACCCCTCCAGGATCAAGGACATCAAGATCGTGCGCACGGTGACGGGCGGCGCGACGGCGTATCAGGCCTAGCCAAGCGCATTCGCTCACATCGCCATGAGGCATTGGGTGACTCGC
>JANYFU010000507.1 GCA_025359665.1 Caulobacteraceae bacterium | reverse complement strand
ATCAGAGGCGCCTCAGCCCCCGCTTCAAAACCATACATCCCCAACGCACCGCCCATCGCGGGGCAGGTCGCTCATCGTGACGGTGTCGTGGTGGAGGATCGGCACGGCGGCGACCGCTTCCGGCTCGGCGGCGAGGCGCAGGTTCACCGCGCCGTAAAGGCGTCCATCCTCGCCGCGGCTCGTGGCGAGCCAGGCGACCACGCACGCGCACCGGGCGCAGAAGTGAAACGCCAGCCACCGGCGGCCCCAGACATAGGTCGCGGTCTCGCCCGAGACCGTGAAAGCCTCGCCTTCAAAGCCATAGGCCCAGAGCGCGCCGTGCCGCCGGCACAGGCTGCAGTTGCAGGACGTCGCCGACGCCGGCGCCCCCTCGAAGCGCCAGCGCACCGCGCCGCAATGACACGACCCGTCCATCGGCTCTCCTTCTCGTCATCCGAGGCGCACGTGTTCAAGCAATCCACGCAACGCCGCGAGACCCGGCGTCGTTGTCGGGCGATTGCTTTTCAACCTATAGCGGTGAAATTGTCCTGGAGACGACGGCAAGCGACCGCGAGAGGTTCAAGCTCGCTTGTCAAAACCCGGCGGATGATATCGTCTTCGACGCCGTCATAGTCGTGACGGATAAAATTTCCCATGCCGCGGATGGCGTGCCAGTCGATTGTCGGTTCCACGGTCTCAACCTGGCCGCGTAGTTTTGACGCCGCTTCGGCGATGATGAGGAGTTGCCGCTCAACCGCGTCGCGGTGAAGGTATTGGTCCCTCAACAGGGCTTCCACACCGCCGATATCCTCGACATAGGCCCCTATCCTGGCGATCGCGCTGAGAATGTCGGCAACCCTTCGACCGGGCGCCTTAGAAGGCAACGACGGCCTCACGCTCGACGGCGGCATTCAGTCCCTGGTCACGCGCCGGCAGGGCGACAACATCGACATCCTTGCCGAACAATCCGGATAACAGGCCCGACACACCGCAGAGGCTCATGACGTCGGTTGGCTGGCCGTCCTCGAAGCGTACGGCGACATCGACGTCGGATTGATCATCGGCGTCGCCACGCGCCACCGACCCGAACAGGCGCGCGCCGACAACGCCATAGCGGGATCGCAACTCGGGCGCCGCGTCGCGCAGAATATCCAGGGCGGTCTGCCGGTTCATCGTCAGGCCATTAGCAGATTTCGCGGCGGCTAGCACCGCAATGACACGACCCGTCCATCGGCTGTCCTTCTTATCGCGTCCGAGACGTAGGGTCAGAGACATCCCTCGTAAAACGACAAGGCGGGATAGTTGCCCGCAATCAACCAAGTCAGTTTGCCACCATCGAACGCGAACAGAATGCCGCTCCTGTGGTTGGGATTGTCGACTACCAGGTCCTGATTGCTGGCTGGGTCCGCGTTGGGGTCGCTCACGTCCCGCTTGGCCCCCACACCATAAATCGACTGTACCTCTATAGGCGTTGCCCCATGGCCTATTCCTTCCGGTGTCACGACGGCTGGCTCCAACGCCAATTCAACGTCGATCCGTTGAATGACACCCTTTAATGCCATGTAGGTGACGCCGGGATCGAGTCCGTCCGCGCGGCTTCCCCGCAAGCAGTGGCCACTCGGGTCTTCGTCCGAAGTCAGCTTCAGCTTTGCCCCGAGCGCGCGTTCCGCCTGCTTGGTGGTCATGCCGAATTTCACACGTCCAAAGCCGCTCAGGTCAAGGATGTCCGCCGCATGCGCGAGTGGAGGGACCCCGATCAAGAGCGTCATCGAGAATGCGAAGGTGGCGCATTGGAGCTTAGCCATGGCCCATCAGAGTCGGCAAACTGGGTGAACGTCAATGTCCGCAACCCGCCTCGCGCGCCTGACGCCGCCCTCGATCCCGGTGGCGGTGCACTGCTTGGACAGATAAATGCACTGTCACCGTAATGCCCTGATTGCCAGTTGGGGGCAGGGTGTATTGCAGCGCCGGTGCTGGGTGGGATCGATGCGCCCGCCACATCCCCAAACTTTCCGTATAGTGGACTGCACGAGCGGTCGGCGAGGATTGCCCCTGCCACTCGCCAGGGTTGAAGGTCTGCTTCCCACACAACTCGGAAATTCCCAATGTCCGCAGTTTGGCGGGCGGCGCGGTCATCGCGGGTGTTCAGCGTCCGACCAGAACCCAACGGGGAAAAAACGGCCGATTGCCGACGTTTGGAAAGTCCGCTTCCTCCGCGCGCTTACCCCTGCTTGCTTGTCACGGGCCCCGCGCCAAACACTGAACCAAATGGTTCAGTTTACCGCAACTCGCCTCGACGCCTCGTTCGCCGCGCTCTCCGACGCCACCCGGCGCGGGGTTCTGGAGCGGCTCGGGCGTTCGGGGGCTTCGATCACGGAGCTTGCCGACAGGTTCCGCATGACCCTCACCGGCATGAAGGAGCACGTCGGTGTCTTGGAGCAGGCGGGGCTGGTCGCGACGCGGAAGGTTGGGCGCGTGCGGACCTGTAGGCTCGGCCCGCGCCGTCTCGAAGAAGAGGCGGCCTGGATCGAGGGCCACCACCAGCTTTGGGACGCCCGCTTCGACGCCCTGGACAAGGTTGTCGAAGACTTGAAACGCAAGGAGAAGGTCGATGAATAGCCGCACGACGGTCGAACGCACGTCGGACCGGGAGCTGGTCGCGACGCGCTCCTTCGATGGACCGGCGCGCATGGTGTTCGAGGCGTGGACCAAGCCCGAGCTGATCATGCGGTGGTGGGCGCCGAAATCGTTCGGCATAACCTTCCTGTCCTGCGAGACCGATGT
>JANYFU010000502.1 GCA_025359665.1 Caulobacteraceae bacterium | reverse complement strand
TCGCGAAACTCGGTGTCCTGTTCCTGCTTGAACGATAGCGGCGCGGTGGGATCGACGATCACCCGGGTCAGGCGCGCCACGTCCAACAGCCCCTCTTCCAGGTCGAAGCTCCAGGATCGGTTCTGCTGGGCCAGCAGCTTGCGCTGCAGACGATTGGCCAGGCGCGAGACCACATTGCTCAGGCTGGCAAGCTGTTGGTCCAGATAGGCGCGCAACCGGGTCAGTTCGTCCGGCTCGCACAGCTCCTCGGCCGAGACCACTTCGTCGTGCTGGGCGGTGAAGATCTTGTAGGCGGGTTCGGGACGGCCGGTGTCCTTGATGTCGGGACGGGCCGGCCGATCGCCGTCTGTCATATCGAGTTCGTCTTCGGAGACCTCGGCGGTGTCGTCATCATCGACCTCGGTGGCCTGGCTTTCGGCGCTCTCGGCCTCGCGCTGGCTGGTTTCGCCATCGTCGGAGGCGTCGCTCTGGGGGCTCTGCTCCTCGCCTTCGCCCTCGCCTTCGTTGGAGGCCTCGGCCTCGCCTTCGTCGGTCTGGTCGTCCTCGCCATCCTGGTCGGGGGCGTCGGACAGATCGTCGGACATGAACAGATCGCGCACCACGGCCCGGGCGATCCGGCCGAAGGCCTTCTGGTCCGCCAGCGCGCCGGTCAGCCGGTCCAGGTCGGCGCCGGCCTTGGCCTCGATGGTCTCGCGCATCGAATCGACCAGGGCGCGGGCGGCCAACGGCGGCGGTGAGCCGGTCAGCCGCTCGCGCACCATCAGCGCCACCACATCGGCGATCGGCGCGGTGGCCGGATCGATCATGTGCTGCATGCCCTTCTTCTGCGCCGTCTGTTCCCAGACGGCCGCCAGATTATCTCTCACCCCAACCAGGGCGTTGGCCCCGACCGCCTCGATGCGGGCCTGTTCCAGAGCGTCATAGACCTCCGCGCCCTCCACCGACTTGGGTTTGGCTCGGGCGTGGGCGACACCATCATGGTGGGCGACCCGCAACGCCATCTGGTCGGCTAGGCCCCGGATACGTGTGGCCTCCACGCCGGAAAGCTCGCGCGGCGGATGGGGCAGGATGGCGCGGTTGCCCACCAGGCTGGGGCCATCGCCGGAGAACACCACCTCCAGGTCGGGCTGTTCGGCCAGGGAGCGGGCGGCGTTGGCCAGCGCGCGCTTGAAGATTTCGCCGGGGGTCTCTTTCTGGGACATGGTCGGGGACGTTAGCGCTAGCCGCCGAGCCTGGCCATGATCTCTTCGCTGATCTCGGCGTTGGTCCACACGGTCTGGACGTCGTCGTCGTCTTCGAGGGCTCCGATCAACTTCATCAGGGTGGTCGCCTCGGCCTCGCCGATCGGAGTCTCGGTCTTGGGTCGCCAGACGATGGCCGTGGACTTGGCGGGACCGAGGCTGGCCTCCAGGGCCTCGATCACCGGACCGATGTCCTCGAACGCCGCGCTGATCACATGGCCGGTCTCGTCGGTCTCGGCGTTCTGAGCCCCGGCCTCGATAGCCGCCTCGAAAATCGCTTCTTCGGATCCGGCGGCAGGCGGATAGTCGATCTCGCCCAGGCGATCGAACATGAACGCCACCGAGCCGGTGTCGCCCATGTTGCCGCCGTTCTTGCCGAAGTGGGTGCGCACATTGGCGGCCACCCGGTTGCGGTTGTCGGTCAGCACCTCGACGATAATGCCCACGCCGCCGGGGCCGAAACCCTCGTAGCGGATCTCTTCATAGGTATCGGCGTCGCCGCCCTGGGCCTTCTTGATCGCCCGGTCGATATTGTCCTTGGGCATCGACTCGGCCTTGGCGTTGGCGATCGCCAGGCGCAGACGCGAATTGGCCGCCGGATCGGGCAAGCCATGCTTGGCGGCCAGGGTGATATCCCGCGACAGCTTGGAGAACAGCTTGGAGCGCAACCCGTCCTGGCGATCCTTGCGGAACTGGATGTTCTTGAATTTGGAGTGGCCGGCCATCGTTCTCGACGTGTGATTTAATCAGGGTGCGCGGTTCTAGCGCCGCGCGGCGGCGGACGCCAGTTGGCGACCGGCCGGGCTGTCGTTCAGGCGACCACGACCTCGACCGCACTGGGAATGGACTGGCTCAATCGCCCGCCGACCCGGATCGGTTCGATCCGGCGCGCCAGGCCGGTGGCGTCGTTGGTCTCCACGTAGACGCCACAGACGGTGGCCGGCCCCTCGGCGGGCTTGTATCGGCCACCGGAGATGCGGGTGGTGAAGCGGCGCAGCGGCTCTTCCTTCTGGTTACCGATCACGCTGTCATAGTCGGCGCAGGCTCCGGCGTCGGTCTGATAGGCGGTGCCGCCGTCCAGGATCTGGCAATCCGCCGTGGGCACATGCGTGTGGGTGCCGACCACCAGACTGGCCCGCCCGTCGCAGAAATGCCCCATGGCCATCTTTTCCGACGTCGCCTCGGCATGCATGTCGATCACCACCGCGTCGGCGACCTCGCCCAGCGGACAGGCGTTCAGCTCGGCGTCGACCGAGGCGAACGGGTCGTCCAGGGCGTCCATGTTCACCCGCCCCAGCAGATTGATCACCAGGATACGCCGGCCGCCAGGCAGGTCGAACAGCTGAGCGCCCCGGCCGGGAGCCTTGGACATCTTCGGATAGTTCAGCGGACGGATCATGCGCGGCTCGCGGACGATGTAGGTCATCGCCTCCTTCTGGTCCCACGAGTGGTTGCCCAGGGTCAGGCAGTCGGCTCCGGCGTCGAACAGCTCGCGGGCGGTGGCCTCGGTGATGCCGAACCCTGCCGCGGCGTTCTCGGCGTTAACGATCACGAAGTCCAGGTCCAGGCGGCGGCGAAGGCGGGGCAAGTGCTCGGCCAGGCCCTCGCGGCCCGAGCGTCCGACGATATCGCCGAAAAAAGCTATGCGCATGAACTCTCCTTATCGGACAACGCTATAGCCCCTTTCCGTCAAAATGGCGTCCAGGCGTTCGTCATGCGCATGCATGGGGACAAGGTCGATCTCCTGGCCGGCAAAGGCCAACCCGACGACCCAAACCGGCCCGGTGGCGCGCAGGATATGGAGGGTCCGGTCATAATAGCCGCCGCCCTGTCCGAGACGGCCGCCGGCCCGATCGAAGGCCAGCAGGGGGGCGAGGATCAGGTTGGGTCTAAGCGCCGGTGACGTGGCCGGCGGCGCGGCCAGGCCGGCGGCGTCGGGTTGAAGAGCTTCGGCCACCACGGCCTCACGGAACACCAGCGGCTCGCCCGGGGCGATCACCACAGGCAGCACCATCCGCGCGCCGGCGGCCCTGAGGCGATCCAGCAGGGGGGCCGGATCAATCTCGGTTTCCATGGCCAGATAGGCCGCGACGATCGGCGTTCGGGGCCAAAGATCAAGAGGCGCCAGGGCGGCGGCATGGGCCGAGGCGCTCTCGCGATCGGCCGCCAGGGCGGCCCGCGTGGCGCGCATCTGTCGGCGCATCCGGGATTTGTCGACGGCGGCGGAGATGACCAAGCGAGGTGTCGCACCCGGGCGAGGGGAAAAGGGTGACGGCGCCGCAAGGACCGTGAAGACGTTTCAATCCCCTCGAACCTGGTATTCAGGTGGGCGCCGTGTGCCCAAGACCACGGTCCTGGACAGGGACAGCTCCCTAGGAGGTGATTAAGGTCCCCGGGATGTGATGTCTTCGACGAGAGTCGCAGCAAAACCGTCAATTAACAACCTAGTGCGGAGTAGGCGCCGTCACAAGAGCAGTGGCTGTCCGGGCGATGAATCCAGCGCCATCTGGTCCAGCCGGTCGGCCGCCGCGTCGAGCACATCCACAACCCGCGACTGCAGGCGCTCGAAAGCCAGCTTCATCGCGTCGGCCCGGGCTTCGGCGGTGTTGATCGCGGCCTCGGCGGCGGCCAGCTCGTCGGTGATCATCAAGGCAGCCATCAGCAGCAGCCGCGCCTCGCCCGCCGAGCCCGCCTCGGGTGCGATCTGGCGAGCTTTTTCGTCTATGCGCGCCGTCAGAGCCATCAGATGCGCCTCGCGGCCATCCTCGCAGCCGATCACATAGGGCTTGCCATGGATTTCAATTGTGACGCGACCCAACCTCTAGGCCTCCGCCTGGCGGTCGATCGCCGCGCGCAGTTCGGTGATCGCGTTGGCCAGGGCCGCCGATGCCTCCGCGCCGGCGGCTTCCAGCGCCGCTTCGCGGCTGCGCGCGGCGTCCAGTTCGGCCGCCAGCCGAGCGCGGTCGGCGTCGACAAGGCTGCCGGAGTCGGCCTCCGCCCGCGCCGCTCCTCGGGAAATTCTCTGGCCCAGAAGCGTCACCGCCAGGTCCAGTCGTTTCACCGCCCGGTCGATCGGGCCCTCCCGATCCTGTTCCTGTGCCATCCGCGCCCTCCTTGGCGTCGCGCCTCTATACCTGTCGGCGCGGCGCATCGATACACCGGCCCATCTTGACCTTGAACGCCCCGGCCCGCAAAAGCGCCGCAGACTATAATCTGGGGAATTCTGAAGTATGACCGTGCGCGTGGCGATCAATGGATTTGGCCGGATCGGTCGATTGGTTCTGCGTTCCATTGTCGAACACGCCCGCCGCGATATCGAGGTCGTGGCGATCAACGATCTGGGCTCGGTCGAGACCAATGCTCACCTGCTGCGCTATGACTCGGTTCACGGTCGGTTCCCGGGCGTGGTCACCGTCGACGGCGACAGCCTGGA
>JANYFU010000433.1 GCA_025359665.1 Caulobacteraceae bacterium | reverse complement strand
GGTCCCTGGCCGGTGACGCGATAAACGAGCCGGTCGGTCAGGGTGATGCGGCGGGACCGCCATCCGCGCAGTTCACCGCGCAATGGTTCGGGTTTGCCCGTGCCGGTGAAGGGAGAACGCTGGCACTCCTTGATCAAACCGTTCACCCGGACAAGGACGTTGGGATCGGCGGCCTGCCAATGGAGATAGTCCTCCCAGGCGCGGTCGGCGAAGATTAGCTTCAAGGCGCGCTCAGTTCGCGCTCCATGCCGCCGCCGGCCTCCAGCTGCGTCACCGCCTCGACCAGTCGCGCGGCGTTGGCGGGACTGGAAAGCAGGTGGAGCGTCTCCTCCATCGCGTTCCAGTCGGAGAGGGACACCATCACCACCGACTCGCCGCGCTTGCGGGTGACGACAACCGGCGCGCGGTCGGCGACGACGCGGTCCATCACGTCCTTCAGGTTCGCGCGGGTGTCGGAATAGGTCAGAACATCCATCTCGGCCTCCTAGTGTTTTATGTACAACTTCTCGTACAATTTTCAATCTGGCGATGGAGATTGGCGCTTTCCACCCAGCGCGCTACCATCCCTCACCGGCGCGAAGAAAGCCGGCGACTTGAAAAAAAGGAGAGGCGCCGATGGGCAAGCTTGACGGCAAGGTGGCGATCGTCACCGGCGGCGCGCGTGGGTTGGGCCGGGCCTATGCGCGGCGGCTGGCCGGACTCGGCGCCAAGATCGCGGTCTGCGATCTGAACCTGAAGTCTTATGAGGAGTTCGAGGGCGAGGCCAAGGCGATGACCGCCGACACCACCATGGACGAGATCATCGCCGGCGGCGGCGAATCGCTGGGTTTCGAGTTCGACATCGGCGACCGCGAGTCGGTGTTTGCCATGGTCGAGGATGTCGCCAAGGCCTGGGGCCGGGTGGACATACTGGTCGCCAACGCCGGCGGCGGGCGCGGCAAGCCGCGGGAAACCACCGCCAGTCTGGTGCCCCAGGATCTGCTGGAGCTGGTCACCCGGATGAACTTCTATGGCACCGTGCACAGCTGCAGCGCAGTGGCCCCGGTGATGAAGGAACAGCGGTCGGGCCGGATCGTCACCGTGGCGTCATACGCCGGCTCGGTGGCCGGGGTCGGCGGCGGCTATGCCCATTACGGCGCCAACAAGGCCGCCATCGCCCACTACACCCGCTATCTGGCGCAGGAGCTGGGTCCCCATGGGATCAACGCCAACTGCATCGCCCCCGGCTTCATCGCCACCGCGCGGATCGTGCAGCTGTCGGGGGCCGGGCGCGGCGACAATGACCAGGCCCGCCATATCCCGCTGCGCCGGGTCGGCTATCCGGAGGATTGCGCCAAGGTGGTCGAGTTCCTGGTCACCGACCTCTCCGACTATGTCACCGGAGCGTTGATCCCGATCGACGGCGGCTGGAACCGGGCCGGCTGAGGGGCGAGAGCATTGGACATGGAAACCAAGACGCTCGGGCTGTTGGCGGGCGTGTGGTTGGCGCTGGCCGCGCCGATCGCCATGGCCGGCGAAACGGCGAAGATCGACACGGGCACGCTGAAGGGGGTGACCTCTGGCGACGTGGTCAGCTTCAAGGGAATCCCCTACGCCGCCCCGCCGGTGGGACGGTTGCGCTGGCGGCCACCGGCTAAAGTCGCGGCCTGGACTGGCGTCAGGGACGCCGGGCGCTATGGCGCGATCTGCATGCAGAAGATCGTCAAGGACAACGGGGTCGGCCCGGGACCGGCCAGCGAGGATTGCCTGACCTTGAACATCTTCGCCCCGGCCAAGGCGGACACGCGGCGCCTGCCGGTTATGGTGTGGATCCATGGCGGCGGGCTGGTGAACGGCTCGGCCACCGCCGATCTCTATGACGGCTCGGCCTTGGCCCGGCAGGGTGTGGTGGTGGTGTCGATGAACTATAGGCTGGGCCGGTTCGGCTTCTTCGCCCATCCCGCCCTGACGGCCGAGGCGGCCGGCAAGGAGGGCTTGGCCAACTATGGACTGATGGACCAGGTGGCGGCGCTGAAATGGGTGAAGCGCAACATCGGCGCCTTCGGCGGCGACCCGGCCAAGGTGACGCTGTTCGGCGAATCGGCGGGCGGCATGTCGGTCAATCGGCTGATGATGATGGACGAGGCCCGGGGCCTGTTCATCCGGGCGATCGTCGAATCCGGCGTGGGCCGAGAACGCAGCCAGACCCTGGGAGAAGCCGAGGCCGATGGCGCGGGCTTCGCCGCGAAGCTCGGCGCCCCGGGCAACGACCCGACGGCCTTGCGCGCGGTCAGCGCCGACGCCATCGTCTCCGCCGGCGACCTGGACATCTTCAAAGGCGAGGCGCCGATCCTGGACGGCAAGCTGTTGAAGGAGAACGCCGACCAGGCGTTCGCGGCCGGACATGTGGCCAAGGTCCCCTATCTGGTCGGCTCCAACAGCCTGGAGATTCCCGCCGCCTTCCTCGGCCCACGCCTGAACGCCATGCTGAACTTCGCTCCGGACCGCAAAGCGGCGCTGATCAAGGCCTACGGCGACGAGGCGACCTTCACCGAGCACGCCGGCGCGGACCTGCTGTTCGGCGAGCCAGCCCGCGCCCTGGCGCGCGACCAGGCCAGATCCGGCGCACCCACCTGGCTCTACAGGTTCTCGGTGCTGTCGGCAGCCGCGCCGAAGATGCTGAAGGGCGCGCCCCACGCGTCGGACCGGCAATATGTGTTCCAGACCCTGGGCGCCTCGCCCTGGCCGACCGACGCGCGCGACGCCGCCCTGGCCCGGACGATCAGCGCCTATTGGGTGGCCTTCGCCAAGACCGGCGACCCCAACGGCCCCGGCCGGCCCGAGTGGCCGCGGTATGACGGCCATGACCGGCTGCTGAACTTCACCAACGACGGGCCGGTGGCGATGACCACTCCCGACGCCGCGGCGCTGGACGCGATCACCGTGGCGCGGGGCGATCGATAAGGGCCTCTCTCATCCGGGCAGGGCGAAGGCGACCACCTGGTCGCCGGCCTTGGTGCCGGTCTTGGAGTGGCGGCCGGCGGCGATCAGCACATATTGCCGGCCCTTCCAGACATAGGTCATCGGGGTGGCCTGGGCGCCAGCCGGTAATCGGCCGCGCCAGAGCTCTCGGCCGGTGGCGCCGTCGAAGGCGCGCAGATAGTTGTCCAGCGCCGCGCCGATGAACACCAGGCCCGAGGCTGTGGCGATCGGACCGCCGAAGTTCGGCGCACCGGCGTGGGGCAGCACGAACTGGCTGCCCCGGGCCAGGTCCTCGGTGGTTCCCAGAGGGACGGCCCAGAGGATGCGCCCAGTGCGCATGTCGATGGCGTGCAGTTGGCCCCAGGGTGGAGGGTTGCAGGGCAGGCCGAGGCTGGAGCGCATCACCTCGCGGCGCATGCCGAACGGCGCGCCCGTCTGAGGGGAAATCTCGACATCCGGCTCGGCGCGACGGGCCGCCTGGACTTTGTCCGCTGGGATCAGGGTGACCAGATGCATGGCGCTGGAGGTGTTGACGAAGGCCACCTGGCGGCCGGCGTCGAAGGCGAGGCCGCCCCAGTTCGATCCGCCGCCGGTAAATGGGTATTCGATCATTCCGCCTACGGACGGTGGGGTGAACAGGCCATCATGCCGGGCTCCGGCAATCTTGCGCTGGCACTGCGCCTTGTCCCAGGGGGTCAGGCCGAACGCGTCCTCGGGCCGAATGACGTTGGACGCCAGCGGCGCCGGCGCGACCGGGAATGGCTGAGTTGGAGAAAGGCTTTCGCCAGGCGCGCCGCCCTGTGGCGCCGGCCGTTCCTCCACAGGGATTACCGGTCGGCCGCTGTCGCGATTGAGGGTGAACATCAGCCCTTGTTTGGTGGGCTGCAGCACCGCGGGCTGGGCGACGCCTTGCCAGGCCACCATTGCCAGAGTCGGCTGGGCCGGGTTGTCATAGTCCCAGACATCATGGTGGACGGTCTTGAACGCCCAGACCTTGTCTCCGGTTTCGATGTTCAGCGCCACGACGGAATCGGCGTCGCCGTCGTCGCCCTTGCGCAGGCCGCCCCAGAAGTCGGGGCTGGGGCTTGTGGTCGGCAGGAAGACCAGGCCGCGCGCCTCGTCGACCGACATCGGGGCCCAGACGTTGGCGGCGCCGGCGACGATCGGCGGGTTGGCGGAAGCCAGGGGATCGAAGCGCCAGCGGACAGCGCCGGTGACCGCGTCGAAGGCCCGGACGGCGCCGGAGACCTCCTTCACCCTCTGGTTGTCGGCGACGGCGGAACCGACCACCACCACGCCCCGCGCCACCACCGGCGGCGAAGTGATCTGCATCGCGCCGGGCCGATCAAGCTGAATGTCGGCGGCGGTGTCGACCTGCCCGTCGCGGCCGAATCCGGCGCAGACCTTGCCGGTGGCGGCGTCGAGCGCGATCAGACGCCGATCGTTGGTGTTGAGGAAGATCCGCGTGGCGCAAAGCGCGGCGGCCGGGGCGGCGGGGTCGCGCCACCATGCGACGCCGCGGGCGGTGAACCCCTCGCCGTAGCGGACGCGGGTGTCCACGTGTGGATCGAAACGCCAAAGTTCACGGCCCGAGGCAGGGTCCAGGGCAAAGACCTCATTGAACGGCGATTCCACATAGAGCCGGCCCCCGGCCATGATCGGCGTGTCCTCGAACGCTGAGTGCTTGATGTCGCCGGCACGGCTGATCAGGTCACCGGTGGAGAAGCTCCAGGCGACCTTCAGCCCACGAACATTGGCCGGCGTGATCTGGACAGCGGCGGAAAACCGCTGGCCGCCGGCATCTGATCCGTAAGCCGGCCATTCCTGGTCCGGCGCGGCGGCAACCGGCGCGGGCGTCCGAGAGCAGGAGGATATTCCCAGCGCGAGGGCGGCGAGCCAGACGCTGATTGTGGTCGCGCGTCTGATCATCGAGCCTCTCCCGCGTGGGTGATGTCGCGCCAAGTCTGGCGGAAAGTCACGCTGGTTTCCAGAAGGGACTCCAGCGTCCCGCGCGCCTCGACCCGGCCATGGCTGAGCAGGATGATCTCGTCGGCGCGCCGGTACGCCTCTGGCCGATGCGAGACCGCCAGGCAGGTGCGCGCGCCACCGTCCAGCAAGCGGCTCCAGAACAGCTGCTCGGTGCGCACGTCCAGGGCGCTGGAGGCGTCGTCGAGGATCATCAGGTCGGCGGCGCGCAGGAACATCCGAGCCGCGGCCGCGCGCTGCAGCTGGCCGCCGGAGAGCGTGACACCGCGCGATCCGACCATGGTGTCGAGGCCGCCGTCCATGCCGGCGAGGTCCTCGTCGAGGATCGCCAGGGTGATGGCCCGCGTCACCGCCTCATCGGTTTCGCCCAGGCCCATCAGCAGATTATCGCGCAGGCTCTCGCTGAACAGCCGGGGGGCCTGGGCGGTGTAGGCGCAACGCGGCGGGATCATGAAACTGGCCGGGTCGGCGACCGGGGCGCCGTTCCAGAGGATGTCGCCCGCCTGGATCGGGATCAGGCCGATCAGGGCCTTGATCAGGGTGGTCTTGCCGGCCCCAACCTCTCCGGCGATCACGGTCAGGCTGCCCCGGCGCAAGCTGAAGCCCACGTCCTCGATGCCGCGGCCAGTTCCCGGGTAGGTGGAGGTCAGGCCGCGCGCGACCAGGGTCTCCAACGGCTCGGCGGGGTCGGCGATTGGCGTCAAACCCACGCGCCCGGCGGTGAGCGCGTAAGGCGCGGCGCCCTCCAGCACGGCCTCCATCCGGCCGATCGAGACCGCGGCGGTGCGGCGGCGGGCCAGCAGGCGGCCGATCCACTGCGGGCCCACCGAGGCGAAGCCGGTGTAGGCGACGAACAGCGTGAAATCCCCCACCGTGAACGAGCCCTGTCGCAGGGCGCCGGCCGAAATCAGCAGCACCAGCCCCAGGCCGATCCGGCCCATGTTGTTGCTGACGGTGTCGAGCATGGCGTTGAAGATCTGGTCGTTGATCGCCGCCTTGCGCCGCGCGTCGTTCAGCACCTCCAGGCGCCGCAGCATCCGCGCCTCGGCGGAGGCCACCTGGATCGCCTGCACCGCCCCGAAGGTCTCGCCGATGAAACCGGTGACCCGTGCGGTCGCCTCGCGGTTGATCCGCCGATAGTGGTGAATGCGTAGGGCCAGGTGATTGGTCAGAAAGACGATCAGCACCATCGGCGCGGCCGCCACCGCCGCGATAGCCGGATTGATCGAGGCCATGATCGCCAGGGCGCCGAGGGTAAAGACGATCAGGCCGGAGAGATCGACCCAGGCCTCGACGAACCACACCACCGCCTGGGCGTCGTCGCGGAAGCGGCTGACCATGTCGCCCACTGAGGCCGGCAGGCGCTTGGGCCCTGGCGCAG
Source organism: Caulobacteraceae bacterium (assembly GCA_025359665.1). GTDB lineage: Bacteria > Pseudomonadota > Alphaproteobacteria > Caulobacterales > Caulobacteraceae > Acaudatibacter. The sequence continues at coordinate 609 of JANYFU010000433.1, read as the reverse complement.
CGACCAGGAAGCCCAGGATGTTGCGCCTCAGCATCGCCTCCATCGCATAGGCGAAGGCGTTCCAGGCGGCGTTGGCGCCGAACAACACCAGCTGCGGGAGCAGCTGGGCCCCGAGCAGAAGCCCAACCAGCGTCCAGACGCCGAGGCCCGCCGGCGCGTGGCCACTGAGGCGATCGAACACGGCGCGGATGATCAAGCCGTTGGCCAGCGGCAAGCTGTAGAAGCCGACATAGCCGAGCAGGTTGACGGTAAACAGCCACGGATGGGCACGGGCCAGGCCCCAGCCATGACGCCAGGCCCCGCCCTGGCCGGCGGGGACCCGGTCGGCTGGATCGGCGGCGGCGCTTATTGCAGCACCCGTTCGATGCCGAAACGCAACAGGCCGGAGAAATGCGACGCCGGGTTCGCGGCAAGGGCGGCCCGGTCGCCCCATTCGGCCACCCGGCCATGGTCGAGGATCAGAATCTTGTCAGCCCGCCGCACGGTAGCCAGCTTGTGGGCGATGATGATGGCGGTGCGGCGCGGCGCTCCCGGCGTGGGCAGCAGCAGCTTGTCCATCGCCCGCTCGATCAGCCGGTCGGTGGCTGGATCGAGACGCGAGGAGGCTTC
>JANYFU010000432.1 GCA_025359665.1 Caulobacteraceae bacterium | reverse complement strand
GCCCGGCCGGGCGCCCGGTAGAGATTCGGCGCGATCCTCGATCAGCATGTCGGCGGCAAGTCCGCGAACGGGTTCGGCGGAATTCGGAAAATGCGCTTTTCCGACGCGCAACAGGCGACGGCGAAGTTCGGCCGGCGGGCCTGGCAAGTCCATGTGCAGGATCAGGCACCGGCGCAGAAACGCGGCCGGCAGCGCCCGCTCGTCATTGCTGGTGATGATCACTAAGGGACGGCGATTCCCCGCCTCGACGGTCGGCAGACCGCCGGCCGGAGTGAATTCGCCGGACCCCAGGGCCTCGAGAAGGCCGTTGGGGACCTCTGCCTCGGCCTTGTCGATTTCATCGATCAGCAGGACACAGCCATTGGCCCATAGTCCATCGCCGCCGCCAGCTGGTTCGCCGGACCGAGATGTATCGGCCTGTATGGATGCCCCCGCCCAGTCGAAGGCCCACCACAAGGGTCCCGGTCGAATGAAACGGCCGATATCGAGACCGGCACGAATCTCGGCCTCCTGGTCCTTCAGCGCATGCTCGTTCGGGGCGGGGCGGCGCACTGCGCCGACGAGCTGCGCCTCGCCCAGCCGAGCCACGGCGTCGAAGTGCCAGAGCAGATCGCGGGACTCGGTCTGGCTGTCGACCACGAACTGGATATAGGCGCGCCGCAGGGCCGTGGCGGCTGCGCGGGCGAGCTGGCTCTTGCCTACCCCCGGATCGCCACGCACCAGTAACGGCCGCCCCGCCGCCAGGGCGGCGTTGATCGCCTCGACATCCGTCCCGAAAAACAGATGGTCATGCGGCTCAAGCCCGCCCTGACCGTCCAGGGCGACCCGGCCATCGGGACCCAGGTCGATGAACCGGGGGGCGATATTCGCCGCCGACTTGGGTTTACGCGTCATGCAGATAGTCCTTGAGAGCCCAGATCAGCGCCTTCTCCTCGACATGGCGCTTCGGGTCGCCATCCAGGTGGATGAACCTGACCGCCGGCCAGGCCGACGCGAGGACATCAATCCGATCCTGGAGGAGTTTCCGGTATTTCGCGGCAATTTCCAGTGTGAGAAGGCAGTACAACGCGCCGAATTTGCGGATATTGCGGCCACCGAGCGCGGCGGTCGCCAGATCTCGCTTGAGCGGCGCGTCGAGCGCGAGTTCGTCAGGATCAAGGGTCAGGGTGAAAAGGTGTTCCTCGATCCGTTCGCCCAGAGTGGCAAGGTAGTCATCGCCCTTGATGCTTTCCGCCGGCAGCGGAATCGCACTCTTGCCCCGGGGCCAACGACCTTCGCCACTATCCTCGAACAGCGCACCGCGCCGGTCGAGCCGGGCCATGACAACCTCGGCGGCGGTTGCTGTGGCGGCCGGGATGGTCAGGGCGATGGAGCCGGCGGCCCCCAAGGCGTCGCGAACCCGAGCGATTTCGGTTTCGTCGTAGATCAGCAGAACGATCTCCCGAACGATCTGGCGGATGGCGCCGAGGGCGATGGCATCGGGCCTCTGGGGAAGCTCGAAGACGTGGGCCGCCTCCCTGAGCTTCAGCAGGGCCGGCCGAGGCGCTTTCAGCAGGATTCTGGCGACGTCTTCGGCACAGGTCGCGAGATCGATCGCGGCGTCGGCGCCGATGTGGGCGCGACAGAGATGGGTAAGGAGCGGTTCAGATTTCGACAGACTGGTGACGATTCGGTCTTCGCAAGTGGTGATATAGTCTTCGATCTCCTCGGATGATTGGTCCTGGGTATCGTGCCCGTCTGGCGGTTTATCGATCATCAATTCGTGCGCCTCGATCCCGGCGATCCTTGCCCAAGCCCTCGCGGCGCCCACTTTGACTTTCGCGAACAACAGTTTTTCAGGTCCACCACGGATGCGATTTTCAACACCGTTACCGACTTCAGCGCGCAGATCGGCCCTGACTGTCTTCGTCAGAGCCTCCCAGCAGGTCTGGGCAAATTTGCAGTCAATCCACGTCTCATCGTTTCTCGGACCCGTGGGCTGCGTGACTGGTCGATGCGACATAGTGGTGTTCTCGTTGGCTGAGTTTCGATGAAACGCTGCTAGCACACACAATTTCGAGTGTATTTCTCACGAAACCAGGCCACAGGCATCGTCATTTCCGCGGAAATGCAGGCGGAATCCGTCGTTCCGCAAAAGTAAGAAATATTCGCGAAAATATCAGTAAAAAATAAATAATCCGCGTGATGTAAGCCTACTGACGATCCAAATACAGCAACGACACTGTCACTCAATCGGTCCCATCGGCCAGAAAGGTAAGTGTCGTGACC